>DATHOD010000095.1:0-13096 GCA_035485295.1 Bacteroidia bacterium | reverse complement strand
AGAATATATATTCTGACGTAAGTGATATAGTTGAGATCAAGACTGAGAACGGTTTCTATACCTATTCATCAGGTGCCTTTACTAATTACCAGGATGCTGCCAACCATAAAGCTAAGCTTATAACTCAAGGGTTTACTGATGCATTTATCAAGGCATATCAGAACGGCAAGCGTATACCTCTGGAAAAAGCAGGCGCTATTTATGTTAAGCCCGATAAGGAAGATATGAGCGAACAGCCAAGCAAGGAACAAATAACAATGGATAAGAGCCAGGTAAGCTTTAAAGTTCAGGTAGGTGCGTTTAAGGGCACACCGCCGGCTAACCTGCAAGCGGTATATAAGCTTTATAGCAACCTGACCACCGACCGCGATGAAAATGGAGTAACCCATTACCTGGTTGGTCCGTATGCAGATTATAAGTCAGCAAAGGATATGAAAGCTGAGGCAGAGGTGTCGGGAGCGAAGGGGGCCTTTATAGTTGCCTACTTTAAGGGTAAGCCAATACCGGTTTCAGAAGCTATGGATATATTAAGTAAATAAACTTCATACTTTCTTCATAAGGGCCTATTACATTTGTATCATAAAACCAAATATAACTATCATGAAAACTCTCAAAAACACAGTAGCTGCATTAATCCTTGTAGCGTTTACCGGAACTTCACTTTTTGCTCAACAAGGTAAGGATACCAAAAGCAAAAAAGAAGATAAGAAGGCTGCCGCAGTGCCTACCAAGAAAAATGAGAAGAAGAAAGACATGGCTGTTAAAGGCGAAGGTGTTTCTTCAAAAACCAAATCAACTACCCCAGCTGCTCCTGCTTCTGTGGGTAAGTAATTTAATTGCTTTACATAAAAAAGTCCGCCTAGGCGGACTTTTTTATGTGTATTATTCAGCGCTGTTATGCATCTATCTTGGCATAACGTGCATTCTTCTCAATAAACTCACGGCGCGGCAATACATCATCGCCCATAAGCATTGAGAATATCCTGTCCGCTTCTGCCGCACTTTCAATAGTTACCTGGCGCAGTTTACGTGATTCAGGATTGATAGTTGTTTCCCAAAGTTGTTCGGCATTCATTTCACCCAAACCTTTGTACCGTTGTACGCCTACATTGTCTTTTCCATTCTTACCGATTTCCATTATGGCACCATCTCTTTCATCCTCAGTCCAGGCATAGCGTTGTTCTTTGCCCTTCTTAACCAAATACAGTGGAGGGGTTGCAATATAAATATGCCCATTCTCAATCAGTTCTTTCATATGGCGGAAGAAGAAAGTAAGAATAAGTGTAGTAATGTGGCTACCGTCAACGTCAGCATCGCACATGATAACGATCTTATGGTAGCGGAGCTTCTCAATGTTCAAGGCTCTCTCATCTTCAAGTGTACCTTTAAACACGCCTAAAGCGGTATAGATATTCTTTATTTCCTCGTTTTCATATACTTTATACTCCATAGCCTTTTCCACGTTCAATATCTTACCTCTTAATGGAAGTACAGCCTGGAATGCACGGTTACGGCCTTGTTTTGCCGTTCCACCTGCAGAATCTCCCTCAACCAGGAATATTTCGCAAGCCGCTGCATCTTTTTCAGAGCAGTCAGCTAGTTTACCGGGTAATCCACCGCCTGTCAATGCCCCTTTACGTTGTACAAGCTCACGAGCCTTACGGGCAGCATAGCGTGCCTGTGCAGCTAATATTACCTTATCTACAATTAGCCTTGCTTCTTTAGGGTGCTCTTCAAGGTAGTTGTTTAGCATTTCGCCTACAGCAGTGTCTACCACACCAATAACTTCCTTGTTACCAAGTTTCGTTTTGGTCTGTCCTTCAAATTGCGGTTCAGAAACTTTTACAGAAATAACACATGTTAAACCTTCCCGGAAATCATCTCCGTCAATTTCAAATTTAAGTTTTGAAAACATACCCGATTTTTCAGCATACGATTTCAGGGTACGTGTAAGCGCCCTTCTGAAACCGGCCAGGTGAGTTCCGCCTTCATGGGTATTAATATTGTTTACATATGAGTGAATGTTCTCAGAGAAAGAGGAATTGTATATCATAGCTACCTCTACCGGCATTCCATATTTACTTTCCGATTCCATATATAATGGTTCAGCCAGTAATTTTTCGCGGTTCTCATCAAGGTACATAACGAATTCCTTAAGACCGCCTTCTGAGAGAAATGTATCACTTACAAATTCTCCTTTTTCATTTTTTTCTCTTTCGTCAGTTATAGTAAGGGTTACACCTTTATTCAAATAAGCTAACTCTCTTAAACGAGCAGAAAGGGTGCTATATGAATAAACACTTTCAGTGAAGATTGAATTATCAGGCAAAAACGTTTGCGATGTACCTGTTTTATCTGATTCGCCAATTACTTTAACATCAAACAAGGGTTTACCCTTGCTGTATTCCTGGGTAAATATTTTTCCTTCCCGTTGAACAACCGTTTTTAAGTGAACGGAGAGCGCATTTACGCATGATACACCAACACCATGCAACCCGCCAGATACTTTATAAGTGTCTTTATTGAATTTTCCACCGGCATGTAACACCGTCATAACAATTTCAAGTGCCGATTTGTTTTCCTTTTTCATGATACCTGTTGGGATACCACGACCATCGTCGGTTACTGTAATTGAATTATTGGGATGAATAGTAACCTGTATATTCTTGCAAAAACCACCTAATGCTTCATCAATACAGTTATCTACTACTTCATATACCAAATGGTGAAGGCCTCTGAAGCCTGTGTCGCCAATATACATGGCAGGGCGTAAACGGACAGCTTCCAGTCCTTCCAGTACAGTGATACTTTCGGCTGAATAGTCACTTTCTCTCTTTTTTTGACCGTTTTGGTGCTCTAATTCTGCATCAACAACTTGCTGTGTTTTTTCGCTCATATATATAGGTGTTTTTAGTGTTTTTATCGTTCTTACAAATATACGCATTTAACCCGTCTCTTTGGCAGAAATGACGGGCAAAAACAAGGGAATAATTATTAACAAAAAAGGGCCAATTTGTTAATATGTTTTTACCTGATTATTTGGTAGTTAAAAAGGCTTGATTTTGGGTATGAAAGTGGGTTGGAATAGTCTTATTAATGGTTTAGTACGAAACGGGCTATTAAAGGCGCCGTTTTAGGGCTAACTGGGTTGGTGGCACCCATTACCGGCAAAAATGGCTTTTAAGCCCTATGAAATCGCTTGGTAAGTGTAAAATGGAAGTGACTATAAATAAAAAATCCCGCCTAGGCGGGATTTTTCTATAAAAGATAGTCTTATTATACTTTTTCAGCAGCGGTAGCAGCGGTTGCTTTTTCAGCAGCAACGGCAGCTTTAGCTGTAGCCGATGCAGCAGCGGCTTCTTCAGCACCTGCAAACTGTTGTTTTTCCTCAATACGGGCTTTTTTGCCTTTAGCATTACGTATATAGTATATACGTGCCCTGCGCACAACGCCTTCTTTATTCAACTCTATCTTGTCGATAAAAGGAGAAATAAGAGGAAATATTCTTTCTACGCCTACGCCGTTAGATATTTTCCTTACAGTGAAAGAAGCTGATGCTCCTGCGCCACGGCGTTGTATTACAATGCCCTGGTATTGCTGAACACGTTCTTTTTCACCTTCTTTAATCTTATAGTGAACGGTAATAGTATCACCTGCTTTGAATTGAGGAATATCCTTCTTTGCGAGTAGCTTTTCTTCTACGTATTTAATTAAGTTCATGGCTTTGGTTTTTTCAAAAGGGCTGCAATATTACACATTATATTTGAATTAGCCAACAAGATTACCTTAAATTTGCGGAAAATAGCTGTCGATATGGCTTTTAAGGTAGGGGATAAGGTGCGGTTTTTGCATGAAAAGGGCGAGGGGCTAGTGGTAGCTGTTATTTCGGCGCATAAGGTGAGAATAGAGATAAGCGAGGGACTTGAAATTGAGATGGCAATTAATGAATTATCACCCGTTTCAGACAAGTCGTTAATAGATGGCCCAATCCTGAATAAAGATGTTCAGAAAAAGGCCAGAATACATTCAAAACCCCATGCTACTGACGAACTGGAAGTGGATTTGCATGCAGAAGAATTAAGCGAGCATTCGTATAGTATGAATAATGCCCAAAAATTAAGCATGCAGCTTGACCATTTTCAGGAGACATTGGAAAGGGCCATGAAAAGCCACATTAAAAAGATTGTATTTATACATGGGGTGGGCAACGGGGTATTGCGCCAATCTATACGCGATATTTTAAAGCGATATGATGGTGTTGAATTCTCCGATGGATCTTACCAAAGGTATGGAGCCGGAGCCACTGAGGTCCGTATTATCTCGAGAAGCAAACTAAAAGGGAGCTTTTAGAATATTCAATATAGAATACTGAATGTCCAATGTCGAAATAAAGGATTGAATTTAAAACTTCAGAATTCGAAATTCAATATTCGATATTCAGTATTCCTGAATTTAGTAGGCCCTAACGTTTTTGCCTTCCATAAAGTTCATGAAGGCACGGTTAGAAACCTTATTGCCACCAGGGGTAGGGTAGTTGCCAGTAAAATACCAGTCGCCTTTATGGTTTGGTATAGCCTGGTGAAGCCCTGCAATGCCCTGATAAATGATCTCTACATCTGCATGTATATCTTTAGGGCGCAATAACTCGGTAATCTTAGCTGATATTTGTTCGTCCGTAAAGCTGCTGTATACATCCTTTACCACGTTCTTTATTTCTTCCATTGGCAATTCATCCATTGCCTTAGCTTTTTCATAAAGCTCTTCCAATAAATTTTCTTTGAAAGATTCTTTCAGCAATTCAACGGCTGCTGCAAACGCTACAAGGTCACCTATCTTAGCCATGTCAATACCATAACAATCGGGGTAACGTATTTGTGGTGCTGATGAAACAACAATAATTTTCTTTGGCCCGAGCCTGTCTAGAATCCTGAAAATACTTTGCTTAAGTGTTGTACCACGTACTATTGAATCGTCAAGTACTACAAGGGTATCGCTAGGCTTAATTATACCATAAGTAGTATCATAAACGTGTGCAGCTTTATCGGTACGGTTAATGTCGTTCGTAATAAAAGTGCGCAGTTTGGTATCCTTCAGGGCAATCTTTTCAATACGAGGATGATACGCTAGTATCTTTTTAAGTTTTACCAGATCTCCCTTTTCCAGTTCTTTTGCTTTAATACCATCAAGATAGTTTTCTACTTCTTCTACCATTCCTAAAAAGGCTAGTTCAGCCGTATTTGGGATGAATGAAAAGACAGTATTTTCAATATCATAGTTAAGAGCTTTCAATACAGGCTTGGTAAGGAGCTTACCGAGCATTTTTCTTTCCTTATAAATATCCATATCATTACCTCGGGAGAAGTATATCCTTTCAAATGAGCAGGATAGTTTTTCTCCGGCAGGAAGAATTGGTATTTCAGAAACTGTTTTGTTTTTCTTTATAATAAGAGCGTGGCCTGGTTTCAGTTCTTTTATCTGCTCAACCTTAACATTAAAGGCTGTTTGTATAGCAGGGCGTTCCGAAGTAACAACCACTACCTCATCGTCCTGATAATAAAATGCAGGGCGAATACCGTTAGGGTCTCTCATGACAAATGCATCACCATGGCCCATAAGTCCTGCAATGGTATACCCACCATCAAAACGTTTGCTGGCATGGTACAATACATCTTTAATATTAATGTTCTCCGCTATAAGGGCCGATATCTGTTCGTTATCCTTGCCTTCGTGCTTATACTTTCTAAACAGGCGTTCATTTTCTTTATCTAAAAAGTGACCTATTTTTTCAAGTATGGTAATAGTATCTGTCTTTTCTTTAGGATGTTGTCCTAATTCTAACAGCTTATCAAAAAGATCGTCAACATTGGTAAGATTGAAGTTACCTGCAATCATCAGGTTCTTGGTGCGCCAGTTATTATGGCGTTCAAACGGATGATTGTAATTTACGTTGTTCTTGCCATACGTTCCGTAACGTAAGTGCCCTAATAGGAGTTCACTTAAATAGGGGATATGCTGGCTAAGCCAGTCCAGGTCATCAGCCTTATCAGGATTATGCCTGATAGTATCATCAATATGGTGTTGAACTTTCCCGAATATTTCTTCCAGGGCATTCTTTGAAGAAGATCGTTCGCGGTGCATATATTCGCTTCCCGGAGGTACAACGAACTTTACATCGGCAATACCCGCACCATCCTGTCCACGGTTGTGTTGTTTTTCCATAAGCAAGTAAAGCTTATGAAGTCCATAATAAGCGCTTCCGTATTTTTTTTGGTAAAAACTAAAAGGTTTTAACAACCTTATCAAGACTATGCCACACTCTTCATGAATATCGTCCGTCATACCTTCTCAGAATTGCGGTGCAAAGTTACGAAATAATTAAGTAATTATGGCTATTCTATTGCTTCTCTTCTGAAAGAGCTTAACTGGTGGGCTAACAGGCCGAAAAAGAAAAATATTATACCCGTCATAATACCTAAAAGGGTACCTACACTCACCCCTCTACCTTGCAAAAAAATAGGTATATCCCATGCTATGGAAATAAGTATGGCAAATATACCTGCGGGGAAGAAAATGCGCATAGGGTTGAATAACACCACTATATTCATTATTTCCTTAATTGTATCAATGGCAGTCATAGTACTTATGGTACTTTTGCCTTCGGTACGGGGTTTTACAGTAATGGGTATCTCAGTTACCAAATGCTTTTTAAATACAAAAGCCAGTAAAATAATATCGCTGTATGCCATTGTTTCGGGGCAAATGCGGATATATTTTTTTGCAAGTGCAGTATTATACAACTTCATACCTGAATTAATATCGTGAATATGAAGTGGCATAAGTACGCTTGCTATACTGCGTATTACCCATTTACCCAGGCTGCGGTAATAACCCGAACTATTTCCCCTGTTACCTACAACCATATCGGCATCGGTGTCTATTACCTTTTGGAAGAGTGTTGAAATATCTTCAAGGGTATGTTGCCCATCGGCATCAATGGTTACAACAAAATCCGTATCGGCCTGGCGAACGCCTTTCTTTATGGCGGCACCATAGCCCGAGTTTACTTTGTTGTGTAGCACTTTAACAAAGCCATCGTTGGTGTATTCGGCAAGTACTTTTGCTGTCTGGTCCTTTGAACCATCGTTAACGACAATCAGTTTGTAATTCTTTTGTCTGCAAAACACAATTACCTCGGGCAGATACTTTTTTAGCGAATGTTCTTCGTTGTACGCAGGTATAATTACGCTAAGTGTAGGCAAGTGCAATGGGTTTAGTTAGCTGTAATTTTAAATTCTGTTCTGCGGTTCAGCTGACGGCCTTCGTCTGTTTCGTTAGTAGCAATTGGGTTATCCATGCCATATCCTTTAAATGTAAGGCGGTCGGCAGCAATACCATGAGCCACTAAATAATCTACTACTGATTTAGAACGAGATTCGGAAAGCTTTTGGTTATAAGCCTGTGAGCCCTTACTATCAGTATATCCTGATATTTCAATATGCAGTTTCGAATAGGTAGTGAGTAAATTCACAAGCCTGTCCAACTCTGTTTGTGATTCAGGACGTAGAGTTGCCTTATCAAAATCAAAGAAGATGTTACGCAGTACAATGCGGCTTCCAACTGTTAGCGGTTGCAATGCTACATTCCTTTCCACTACCATATAACTTGCAGTATCCGGAATGTCAAAATTGGCAGAGTAGAACAGGTAGTTCTGGGCTTTTACAGCTATACCGTAGTTAACACCTGAAGGGAGTGATACCAGGTATTTACCTGTTTTACTGTTCGAGGTGAAGCTAGCTATTACAGTGTTCTTTTTATTGTCCACCAGTTCAATAGACGCTTCAAGCGGCAGGTGAGTTACAGAATCGGTAATTACACCTTTTAATAATGTTGTTTTAACAGTATGCACTGCCACTGCTTCGGTCATCATTACATCTTTAATACTGGCATTGCTTCCGGCAAGCAGATTGTCTTCATCGCTAAGTGCAACAGGTTTTTCAGGGCCAAGGAAGGTGATCTTATAAATATCTTTTTCACCATAGCCGTCTTTCTGTGCCGATGTATAATAACCATGCTTACCACTTGCTGACATAACAAAGAAAACATCATCGTCAGGACTATTTACCGGATAGCCTATGTTTTCAGGTTCTGACCATTTTCCATTATCATATACAGACTTGAAAATATCATATCCGCCCATGGTGTAGTGTCCCTTTGAACTGAAGTAGAGTGTTTTTCCGTCGGCTTGTATAGCTGCACCTTCTTCAGCATATTGTGAATTAATTACCGGGCCAAGGTTTTCAGGGTCGCCCCATTTAGCCTTATCATTAAGTACTATTTTGTAAATATCCCTGTCACCATAACCACCCGGACGGTCACTTACAAAGTATAGTGTCTTATTATCAGGGGCAAGACTTACACTAGATTCGTGGTACTTAGAATTGATCTTGGTTCCCATATCTTTTGGCTTCGACCATGCATCGCCTTCCAGGAAACTCTGGTAAATATCTCCACCATTACTTTCAGTAAAACGGTACACATATAGGATCTGTCCATCAAGGGAAAGTCCTGCGGTAGCATCATGATCCTCAGTATTTACCGGAGTTCCTAAGTTCTGAGCTTCGGTCCAGTTACCATTCCTGAAATAAGATATATAGATATCTTCAAAATAGTCCCCGCTTGACGGATCTATTTTTCCACCGGTGGTATTAGGCCTTCTTGAAGTAAATAACATAACCGATTCATCAGCAGAAATAAGTTCACTGTATTCAGGGTACTTGGTGTTGATCTTAGGTCCAACATTATCAATAAATACACGAATAGGGTGTTTAACCAATTCTATGCCGTTATGACATTCTTCAATTTCTTTTTTGCCCCTAGCAAGGTCTTCGGCCTGTTTCTTAGGGTCAAGGGTTTGAATAAACGTATTGAACTCCTGAATGGCTTTGTCCCATTGCATGTCAAGGTGATAAGCTCGGCCCAGGCAATAGTGTATGTCGTAAGCCACAGTAGGGTTTAGTTTAAACGCTTTTTCAAAATACGATATAGCCAGTGTTTTAAATGATGAGTTTAAAAGACACACTCCTATCTTATAATTAAGCTGGTCGTTATTCGGATTGAACTTTTGTGCAGATAAATAATATGGCAGGGCGAAATTATATATAGGTGGCTGCATGCCCATGTATTCATCACCTTTTGCTAATGAATCCATGGCTTTTTTATAGCCGGCTTTATCATTAGGGAAATTCTTTTTAATGAATTCTACATTGCCCTGCCCGTATGTAACGTGTGCTAAAATGGCTACTATGGCTATAAGGATAATCTTTTTCATGTTGTAGTAGTTCTGGGGGTTATTGGCAATCTTGTGAATAATCCTTTGCTGAACTTACTCCGAGCGATGCCGCTTTTTTCCAATCGTTACAAGCATCATCCGGTTTTCTTAACATCTCCTCTGCTATACCACGGTTCAAATAAGCGAAGCCATAATTAGGGTCTAACTGAATAGCCTTCGTACAATCATCAACAGACTTCTGGTAATCTTTCAGTTTGTATTCTGCCGATGCGCGATTGTTGTACGCAAAGCTATAAGCCGAATTCAGCACAAGCACTTTGTTGAAATCGTCAATAGCCCCTTTATAATCTCCTTTGTCGAACCGGGCAGTACCACGGTTGTTATAGGCTATATAGTAGTCTGATTTTATGGAGATGGCTTTTGTGTATGAATCTATTGCTCCATCAAGGTCGCCACTTTTACGTTGTGCGCTGCCCATGTTATTATAGGTGGCCGATAATTGATTGTTGAATGAAAGCGCAGTTTTATAATCTGCTATAGCACCTTTATAGTCTTTCATTTCTGCCCTGCAGCTACCCCTGTCGTTAAGGGCTTCAGCATAACCAGGTTTAGCATTAACTGCCTGAGTAAAGTCATCAATCGCACCTTGAAAATCTTTCAACTGGAATTTTATTTCACCGCGATAGTATAATGCATCAGCATTTTTAGGGTTTGCCTGTATTGCGTGGTTGTATGCATCCAACACTTGTTGTTGTGTGCCAACAATTCCTTCAACCTGTGCCAGTCCATAATATGCTTTATCATCATTGCTGTTAAGCTTTACAGCTTGGCCGTAATCATCAAGTGCGCCTTTAAAATCTTTCAGCTTAAGTTTTGTATTGCCGCGGTTTAAGAAAGCTGCTTCAAAATCAGGCTTGAGAGTAACTGCTTGGCTAAAATCAGTCAATGCGGTATTGTAATCAGCTTTCCCAAAATCGGCTATACCCTTGTTATAGCTAACCTCAGCAGCCTGGTCGGGCGGTAGGGTAGTAGCTTTAACTGTATCTCCCGGCCCTGCAACAGGGGTAGTATTTGCAGGAGGGTTTGTGGTTTGAGCCGTCAAACAACCTACTGCGAAAATGGCTGCAATTGTGATTGATAATTTTCTTTTCATGCTGTGAGGAGTTTAGTTCAGCGTTTACCAGCCAAACAATTCATACTTTTTCATCATGGAATTTACCTTTCCTTTCACGCTCTTTATCTTGTCAGCATTGTCATGATTCATTAACACTTCATCTATAAGTTCTACCACTAAAGGTATGTCTTTTTCAGTTAATCCACGGGTAGTAACGGCAGATGTTCCAACACGAATGCCCGATGTAACCATTGGTGACTTATCATCGAATGGAACCATATTCTTATTTACAGTAATGTCAGCTAATACAAGTGTGTTCTCCGCTAATTTACCAGTAAGGTTCTTTGAACGAAGATCAATTAACATGCAATGGTTATCTGTTCCGCCTGATACTATGTTGTAGCCTTTATCCATAAAGCATTTTGCCATGGTCTGGGCATTTTTAATAACCTGTTTACCATAGTCGGCAAACTTATCTGACAACGCTTCACCGAACGATACAGCCTTACCTGCAATAACATGTTCCAGAGGTCCGCCTTGTGTACCCGGGAATACTGCAGAATCAAGTATGGCAGACATCATGCGTATTTCACCTTTTGGAGTGGTGAGGCCCCAAGGGTTAGGGAAATCCTTACCCATTAATATCATTCCGCCACGTGGTCCCCTGAGGGTTTTGTGGGTAGTAGTAGTAACTATATGGCAATGTTGTAAAGGATCATTCAATAATTTCTTGGCTATCAATCCTGCCGGGTGAGCCATATCAGCCATGAGCAATGCACCATTGGCATCGGCTATCTCACGCAGTTTCTTGTAATCCCAATCGCGTGAATAAGCAGAAGCACCACAAATTATAAGCTTAGGTTGTTCCTTAGCTGCAATTTCAGCAATAGTATTAAAATTTATTCTTCCTGTTTCCTGCTCAACACCATAAAATGTAGGCCTGTATAGCTTGCCTGAAAAGTTTACAGGTGAACCGTGTGTTAAATGTCCACCATGCGAAAGGTTAAAACCAAGGATAGTATCTTTTGGTTTTAGCACGCCAAGCATAACTGCTGCATTGGCCTGTGCGCCTGAATGAGGTTGTACGTTCACCCATTCTGCCCCAAATAGCTTTTTGGCACGGTCAATGGCTTCCTGTTCTACCTTGTCAACTACCTCACAACCACCATAATAACGTTTGTTGGGTAGGCCTTCGGCGTATTTATTGGTAAGTACCGAGCCAACGGCTTTCAAAACGTCATTACTTACAAAATTCTCAGAAGCAATTAGTTCAAGGCCACGTAACTGGCGTTCACGTTCTTCTTCAATAAGGGAAAAAATCACATCGTTTGTCATAAAGCAATAAGCGTATTATAATGACAAACTTAGAAAAAAAGGGCAAATAAAAAAGAAACTCTTTAACAATCTGTTTTAGAGAAAGAAATGCCCTTCTATGAAGGGACTAACTACATATGTAATTATGTTTAAGTGATTTTTACTTTCATCCCTTGAGAAATTCGAATACTTCCATTTAAAGGTTTGTATCGGATGTTAGAAAGTATAAACAAACTTCCACTTGGCAAACGATGGATAAATTGTATAACGAATTGTGGGAAATAACCACCATACTGAGTAACAGTTTGAAATAGCCCGTTTAGACCGACCGTCATATCGTATGAGATAATTTTTACTGAATCTCCGAATGCCCTCCAAACTATTGCTATGGAATCTTGTGTTGTAATCGAATAGTTAGTTTGAGTATTAGTGATATATAGAAATTTACATTCCTTAGGTAGCGAAATTTATTGTCGTTCATGATGCTTGTTTGGGAAAAAGCCTGCTTTTGCAATAATATAGAGAAGGAAAGTAAAAGAAGTCTTATAAGGGTGTTTTTCATACTAGCGTAAATTTAAATTAACCATAGCGCTGTATCCAACTCCTTCGGCACCATATTTTATAGCGGTAACGTAAAAAATAACCTTGTCGCCTTTATCGCATTTCTTTATTATGCTTGTCATTTCGTCGGTAAATTCATTCCCCCTGAAGTATGAAAAGGATGTGGCTTTTCTTGCTGTATACCATTTGCCTGCTGCATTTTGCTTTTGCAAAAGCATTTCAAATGAAATAATGATCATGTGTTTGAACCGCTTCTGCAGGTCAACTATGTTTAGTTTTCCAACATTTAGCAGTGAGTCTTTGCTAATAGTTCCGTTAACCATACCGGCCACATTCACATAAATCGATTTTCTGCGTTTGTTCGGTTTCTTCTTTACATAAATAACTATTCTGTTTACCGTATCGTTTTGCTGGCAAAAGGAAACATGGCTCAAGGCCATGCCAAATAAAATCAGTATGTAAACCAGTTTCTTCACAGGTAACATTTAAAAATGTTTCTCACGTCTTCGTCCGATGCAATTTCCTTATGTATCATTTTCATATTGAAGGTATATAGGCCATGTAAAACAGGGATGCAGTTAAAATCTTTTGCAGTAAAAATGGCAATCTTGTTATCCCGTGTTACGCACCATGCAAAGTTCGTAGCCTTCGGGTTAAAGCTAAAGCTTCTACCTATTGAGTATCGGAAAATCATGTTTCTCTCTTTTTCTACAAGGTAAACCTCTGTGCCTGTAATAGTATCGTTATTACACATAAATGTGGCCGCTAAGGTAGCCGTAGTGGGCAGTGGGCAAGGATGATCGCAGTTCCAAATACCC
>DATHOD010000094.1:0-5785 GCA_035485295.1 Bacteroidia bacterium | reverse complement strand
TGCTGTTCACTTAGTAGGCGCTACTTGCGTTGTTATTGCATTGTTACTTTCTCCTTCCATTCAAAGGCTTTTTTCCGGGAGGCTATTTGTTTTTCTTGGCGATATTTCATTCTCAGCATACCTTATTCATCCGGTAATTATCTGCACACTTTCTTGTTTTCTTTTCATGAATATTAATACAGCGCTAAATCATTATAATTTAACAGTGGGTATCGTCTTTGTTATTACTATTCCAATTGTACTTCTTGTTTCAAAAGCCATGACGAAGTTTGTAGATAAGCCAGGAATAAATTTTTCAAAATACTTGTATAACCGCTATTTTAAAGGGGAAGCAAATTAAATATTATGATTCAACGCATAAAATGGATTGACCGTAAGTTTGAATTTAACCAGCCATTGGGTATGTTTCCTTTAGTGATAGAAAGGCTCAGGGGAACACCAATCAGGTTAAGCCACTATACAAGCAATTTGCCAAAAAGCCTGCTGACTAAAAAGGAAGACAATGCATGGTCAATTCAGGAACATGTAGGGCATTTAATTGATTTGGAGGAATTGCATAAAGGCAGGATAGATGACTTTCTTGCCGGCAAGGCTATATTGCGTGCTGCCGATATGCAGAATAAAAAGACACATGAAGCCAACCATAATCAAGCGGAGATTAATGGCCTGTTAAAGAAGTTTGCGAGTATACGTGCAAAGTATATTGAAAGATTAGAGGCATTAGATGATAAAATACTTGCAACAACAGCTATTCACCCCAGGTTAAACATACCCATGCGCCCTATTGATATGGCATTGTTTACTGCGGAGCATGACGATCAGCATATGGCTACTATTCACTCCCTGCTTTCAAAGTAGTAATGCCCTCACCCCAGCCCTCTCCCTTTGGAGAGGGGAGAGCTATTCCTTCTTCTATGTGAGAAGGTCAGGATAAGGGCAAAAAAATAAAGTAATTACGTTGCTTATTCGTCTTGCATATAAAGAAAATGTTAAGGATTTTTAACATTAATTCTCTTCCAAATTAACGTATCTTTGTATTTGAATTTTAATAAATAAATGAATTATGAGTAATCAGAATTTTGGCTTTCAGGACCCTATCGAAGTACATTCTTCTTCGGTAAGCAGTGAAGTGGCTTCTAAGACCTTTATGTCGCGCGTATTTTCGTGGATGTTTATAGGTTTAGCCATTACTGGCTTTATGGGTTATATATTTTCAGCTACCGGCTTATCAACTGTAATATTCAGTGCCGGGCACCCGACCCCTGTATTTTATATCTGCATGTTTGCACCGTTTGCATTGGTCCTTTTAATGGGAATGGGAATGAATCGTCTTTCATACCCTGCTATGGTGGGTGTATTCGTGCTTTACTCTGCCTTAACAGGTATGGGATTAATGAGTGCAATGTTTATAATATACCAAGCGTCATCTGTTTATAGTGTTTTCTTTATCACTGCAGGCTTATTTGGTGTAATGGCTTTCTTGGGATGGACAACTAATACTGACCTCACTAAGTTTGGTTCTTTGTTAGTGATGTTGTTAATCGGTGCAATGATTGCTGCATTAGTAAATATGTTTATGGGTAGTGCCCCAATGGGTTATGCAATTAGCTTTATTTTTGTTGCGGTATTTACTGGATTAACAGCATATGATGTTCAAAAACTTAAGAATATTGGTGCTCAAATTGGTTCAAGCGGAGATGCATCTGTAGGCAAAATGGCTATATGGGGCGCTCTTTCGCTTTACCTTGATTTTATTAACTTATTCCTTGCATTACTAAGGATATTCGGAAACCGCAGATAAGTATTAAAACATATTATGTTGGAATCCCTCTGGCTTAACTTGTCAGGGGGATTTTAGTTTTGCCCGGCCCTCATCCTGTGTCCTTCTCCCTTTGGAGAAGGAAAAGTTCCCTCGCCCATTGGGTGAGGGCGCATGATAAGTTCTTTAGCATCTCTGCCCGAATATTATTCCTAATTTTGCATTCCGAATTTGATAGATGAAAGAACTAGCTGAAATAGAAAAATTAGATGCCAAACAGTTTATTGTAATTAAGGGTGCACGTGTGCATAACCTTAAGAACGTAACTGTTGCCATACCCCGTAACCGCTTTGTGGTGGTAACGGGTGTATCGGGTTCAGGCAAATCATCTCTCGCATTCGATACATTATATGCCGAGGGGCAAAGGCGCTATGTGGAATCTCTTTCAGCTTACGCACGTCAGTTCCTGGGTAAGATCAATAAGCCTGATGTAGATTATATAAAAGGCGTAGCTCCGGCAATTGCTATAGAACAGAAAGTAGTTACACGTACATCACGTTCTACTGTGGGTACTTCTACCGAGATATACGATTACCTGAAACTGCTTTATGCACGTATTGGTAAAACGTATTCACCGGTATCGAATAAAATGGTGAAGCGTGATACTATTACCGATGTGGTGAATTTCATATTCACGCTTAAACCCGGAGCGGTAGTAACTGTATTATCTCCATTAACTTTGAAGGATGGCAGAACATTAAAGGAGCAATTGAGATTATTACTTCAACAAGGGTTCTCCCGTGTATTGCATAAGGGAAAAGTATTACGTATTGATGAAGTAGTGGAAGGCAAAATGACTGACCTTACTCCCGAGAATATGAGGCTGGTTATCGACAGGCTCGAAATCACGAAAGGTGAAGAAGAAGAATTAAATAGCCGTTCAGCTGATTCGGTACAGACTGCTTTTTATGAAGGAAGCGGAATATGTGAAATAGAAGTTGCAGATAAGAGTAAAATTAAAACCCACATATTTTCTGACCGTTTTGAAGCTGATGGAATGACATTCGAAGAACCCTCTGCCCACTTCTTTAGTTTTAATAATCCGGTTGGTGCATGTAAACGATGCGAGGGCTTCGGCAGCGTAATAGATATTGATGAGGACCTGGTTATACCTGATAAGAGTTTATCGGTTTACGAAGATGCAGTTGTTTGCTGGAAAGGGGAGAAGATGAGCCAATGGAAAGACCAGGTAGTATTAGGCTCACGTAAATGTAATTTCCCTGTGCACCGTTCTTACTCTGAACTTACCGAGAAAGAACGCAATATGCTCTGGAATGGTACGCCTTATTTTGAAGGGCTTGATCAGTTCTTTCACTTTTTAGAAAAGGAGAGTTATAAGATTCAATACCGTGTAATGTTATCGCGTTACCGTGGTAAAACATTATGCCCTGACTGTAAAGGAACACGATTGCGTAAGGATGCAGGCTATGTGAAGATAAATGGCAAATCAATTATTGATTTGGTTTTGATGCCCGTGAATGATAGCTATGAATTCTTTAAAGCACTTTCTGCACATCTTACTAAAAACGAAAACGAAATTGCCCGTAGGCTTTTAATAGAGATTACCAATCGTTTGCAATTTATGTGCGATGTAGGACTTGGTTATCTTACACTCAATCGTCCTTCAAATACATTATCCGGTGGAGAATCACAACGCTTAAACCTTGCAACATCATTAGGAAGCAGTTTAGTAGGCTCCTTATATGTATTAGATGAACCAAGTATTGGATTGCATCACCGCGATACTCAGCGTTTAATACAAGTACTAAAGAGGCTCCGAAACATGGGTAATACACTTGTGGTGGTAGAACATGACGAAGACATTATGCGTGCCGCAGATGAGATAATAGATATTGGCCCATTGGCGGGAACTAACGGTGGTAAAATGATGTTCCAGGGGACACCCGATGATTTGAAAAGTGAAAAGGACAGCCTTACTGCTCAATATTTGAATGGAAAAGAAACTATTCCTGTTCCTGCAAGAAGAAGGACATCGAAGAATTTTATAGAGATTGTTAAGGCACGCGAGAATAACCTAAAGAACATAAGTGTAAAGATTCCTACCGGTGTGCTTACCGTTGTTACAGGCGTTTCCGGTTCTGGTAAATCTTCCCTGATAAAAGGAATTTTATATCCAGGTATGAAACATAGCCTGGGACAATACACTGGAGAAAAAGCAGGTAAGTTTGAAAAGATAGGCGGTGCAACTGACTTGATTAAAGAAGTGGAAATGGTTGACCAGAGCCCTATTGGCAGGTCATCAAGGTCTAACCCGGTAACTTATGTTAAAGCGTTTGATGAGATACGTACCCTTTATGCTGAACAGAAACTGGCTGAGTTAAGAGGATATAAGGCTTCTCATTTTTCATTTAATGTAGCAGGTGGCCGGTGTGATGTATGCGAGGGTGAAGGCGAAGTAACTATTGAGATGCAATTCATGGCCGATGTGCATTTGGTATGTGATGCATGTAATGGCAAACGTTATAAAGATGATGTATTGGAAGTGGTGTATCGAGGTAAGAATATTTCAGATATTCTGAATATGACCATAGATGAAGCAATAGATTTTTTCAGCGAAGAAAAAACATCATTGCTTAAAAGATTGGTAGATAAACTTACACCTCTGAAAGACGTGGGAATGGGCTATGTCCATCTTGGGCAATCATCAAGCACATTAAGTGGTGGAGAAGCACAGCGAATAAAGCTGGCAACCTTTTTATCGAAAGGAAGTGAGGCGGGCAATACGCTCTTTATATTCGATGAACCAACTACAGGTTTACATTTTCACGATATTAAGAAACTACTCAAGGCATTTAATATGCTTGTAGAGAAAGGCCACAGCCTTGTGGTTATAGAACATCACCCCGATGTAATTAAGTGCGCAGACTGGGTTATTGACCTTGGCCCTGAAGGGGGAGATAAAGGTGGTAATCTGGTTTTCCAGGGAACGCCTGAAGATTTGCTGAAAAGTAAAACATCTTATACGGCTGAAAGCCTGAAGGGGAAACTTTAGTCTAAATATTTGGATTTTAGCTTTTTTTTCCATACGTTTGTTATGGTAGAATTTATTATTCAAAGAAAAAACTAAACCCTTTTAGCTCCCTGGCTGAGAAAATCAATTATTAGTATGAAAAAATCACTACGCTCTCTATTAATTTCAGTAGCACTTTTATTGCTTGTACAAAGCAATATTTTGGCGCAAGGTACATGGGCAACTTTAAAAAATGCTGCACCTGACCAAAATAGCGGAGTAATGATATTACTGACCGATGGAACCGTAATGTGCCTAACCGGAACCGGGCCGGGCGGATATGGAAACACATGGGATCTGTTAACGCCGGATAAAACCGGTAGCTACCTGAATGGCACCTGGACAAAGTTACCGGTTATGGAAGATACAAGGTTGTATTGTGCAACACAAGTATTGCCTGATGGTAATGTATATGTTGCAGGTGGTGAGTATGGAACAGGTGGTGGAAGTGGTGAAATGTATAATACGGTCACAAAAAAATGGAAATACATTACAGGTGTTCCCAGCAGCTGGCAAATGTCTGATGGGAATTCTGAATTATTATATGACGGTACTGTAATTCAAGGTATGCAAATAACAACTGCGCCTATAAGCAGCGATAATTTAATATTTACTGAGTCTACCAATGCGTATACTTCAGCTGCCGGATGTTTTGGCAGCCATGATGAAGCATCGTGGGTAAAACTGCCAGATAGCAGTTTTATGAATGTAGATATGGGAACAATGAATTCTGAAAGATATATTCCCAAGCAAAAAAAATGGATAGTTGACGCAAACCTGCCTATAGATCTTTATGATGGAACATTAGAAGAAACCGGGCCTGGTTTTTTATTGCCTAATGGCAAGCTCTTTTTCCTTGGAGACGTGCAGTATACTGCCATTTATACACCCACCGGTAAGGCTACTAAAGTCACCTGGGCCAGCGGAGCCGCAAT
>DATHOD010000093.1:0-8610 GCA_035485295.1 Bacteroidia bacterium | reverse complement strand
TTTGCTTAATTATACCAAGGTTCACATAAACCAGGTCGTAATTGGGGGCATATACTTTTGCCTTTTCAAAGTATTCCTCTGCCTCTTCAACTTTACCTGCCTGCATCTTAAATACTCCAAGGTTCATTAGTACGCGGCCATTGGTTGGGTCTTTCTTAATTACATCTTGCCACATTAACATATCACTGCTCCAAACATTAACTCTCTCACGTGAACCAAATACCAGTGAACCCATAAACAACAATAATACGCTCAGCATTATTGGTTTTATCAATTTCACCGTGTTCTGCAAATATTTTATTGCCAGCGTACCTGCAGTTATAATAGCTATTACCAAACCAAATACAGAAGCAAACATTCGGTAATCGACCTGTGCTATATAAATGGGGAATATGCTGGAAGATGGCAGCAGGCATATAAGAAACCACGCAAGTCCGAATGAAATTGGTTTTGTACTTTTCTTAAGCGACAGAATATATATTGCAGCAAGCAGGCCTAGTATAAATACGGCACCTACAATAAAGTGCCAGTCGAAAGGCGATGTAATAAAATCGCGCCATGCATTGGGGTTCAGGTTTTCAGGATCGAAGAAGAGAACAAAGTAGTTAAGTATTACGTGAGCCTGTGTAAGCAGGTATGATATATGCCCAACCCCCTTGCCTATCTCAGCTGGTGCGCTTTTAAGGGTAACTATAGCCAGCATTACCAGCATAGCTATAATACCGGCAGCCATTTCTTTATACGTTTTCTTTATTGCTTCTACTGTGTTTCCGAAATTCAAATCGTACTTGAAGAACATAATATACAACCACAATAAAGACACGGCTACAATAGCCGATATCTTAAACAGACAGCCAATGACCAATGGTATAAGGTACAGGTGATACTTACGGGAAACGGGCACATTTATATACAACAGCATATACAACATGCCGAATAACATAGCGAACGAATCATCACGCGAATCGATATAATTTATAACATCGGCCACAGCAGGATGAAATGCAAAGCAACAAGTGGCAAACAATGCAGGATAAAAAGGCTTGTCGCTTATAAACTTGAAAACATTTTTACTAAGCAGGAAGCAAAGAACAAGGGTTATTAAGAAGCCTATAAAGGTGTGAATATGCATTACCAATGGGCTTAAGCCGTGGCCTATATAATAGTCTATAGCAAAACTCATTAGGAATAAAGGACGATAATGTATCTGGTAATCGTTGCGTGATGCCAGGTCATGCACATTGGTAAAAAAGCCGGGGATATTTGATAAAGACCTGATTGCAGGGTTCTGTTGAATTAGAAAAACATCATCGAAAAAAAAGCCATTGGTGAAATGGCCGATGTAGACAAATGCAAGCACAAAAAATGCAGCAGCAATGCTTATTATTTTTATTTGGTTTGACGATAGATTCACAGCCTGCGTTTATTATTCCTTCACAAATTTAACTTCCTTTTGGTATTATGCTTATTGCAGGCAAATTATTACATTTGTTGTTCAACTTTTACCATATCCATGAAATTGAAGAAATTAGCTTTTACAACCACGGCACTTATGCTTGGTGCAAGTGTAATTTTTATTGCCTGTAAAAAAGACAGTACAGCGCCTGCCACCAGCCCATCAGGCCCACAGTTAGTATTCGTTTTTAAATTCGATTCTACCCAGCCTAGGCTTAATAACCTGGGGCAACCGGATATAATGCCAGCAGGGCATTCAGGCTTATCGCCTCTATTCAACCTTATGAGCTCGCATTATGTTGAACTTGCCCCTACAGCATATACAGCTCTGGGTACAGGAGATGTGCTATACCGAGCCCCTGAAGTGGGAAGCGGGGCTAGCCTCGCTATAGATTTCACCCAGTCTATTGTTGTTCCTGCCGGACAACCATTCCTTTCGGTACCTTTAAGCAGTGTTACCAAAGGCACATACCAATATGTGCGTGTATCACTCGCTTACCAGAATTACAACATTAAATTCAGTGCCCCAACATATGGTTTGTATAACCTAACGGGTACCATTGCATCGTTCATTGGATTCAATACACATATTACGGCCTATAACATAAACACTAAAATGGTTACTGTAAATGGTAACAGGGCACAAGGCTATTGGGGTTTTGAAAGTGCTTATGGGGTTATAACGGGGCAGGCTCCTCCTGGTGCTACAACAGTGCCGAATCCTATTTTTGCCTCCTCACCTATTCCACAAGGTTCATGCGTAGTAACGGGTGCATTTGTAAACAGTGCAATGGTGGCAACACCACTTACCATTACTGGTAACGAAAGCCAAAGCGATACTATTGTCGTTTCACTTTCTACTAACAAAAGCTTTGAATGGAAGGATGCAAACGGTAACGGCTTATACGAACCACTCAATGGAGATACCGTTGTAGATATGGGTGTTCGGGGAATGGTTCCGATTATAAAATAATTGAAAGGAAATTGCTCACCCCAGCCCCTCTCAACAAGTGAGAGGGAAAAATTGTGCTGGTGAATTTTATACCCCGAGTTTCAACTCGGGGCTACAAATATGTTTCCCCTCCGGGGAAACCTTTGCCATTATTACGTAAAGAACATAAAGAATTTAATATTGAAATAAAAAAGCCCCTGAATATTCAGAGGCTTTTAAATTCTATCTATTCGATTTTTTATAAAGCACCTTCATCATAAGCTTTCTCTCCGTGTAATGAATCATCCAGCCCTGCTTCTTCCTCTTCAGGCTTAACCCTTACCGGGGTAACCATATTAATAAGAGCCAGCATTACATACGTAAATATAAAGGCGTACACACACGCAATAGCCACTGCTCCAACTTGTACCAGGAAGAAATGAGTTCCACCAAACCATAAACCATCGGCACCGGCAGGGTTCAATGCCTTACAAGCAAATACACCCAGCATAATTGTACCCAATGCACCACCTACACCGTGCACGCCCCATACATCAAGTGCATCATCCCATTTCATTTTATTTTTGAACATAACTGCCAAATAACATACAATAGAAGCAGCAATACCAATTATAATAGCACCTTTAAGCGGTACAAAGCCCGATGCGGGAGTAACAGTAGCAAGTCCACCCACAGCACCTGTCAGAAACCCTACCAGTTTTGGCTTCTTCTCGCGTATCCAATCTATTATCAGCCATGTAACACCTGCAAAAGCGGCAGCAGCATGGGTGTTTAAAAATGCAAGCCCCGTTACAGCATCTACATTCAATTCGCTGCCGGCGTTAAAACCAAACCAGCCAAACCATAATAAGCCTGTACCTATTGCTATAAGCGGAAGGCTATGCGGTGTATGTTGTGTAACATTTCTTCTGCCGACATAAATAACCGATGCCAAGGCTGCAAAACCGGCTGTAGCATGCACCACTATACCACCTGCAAAGTCCAGCACACCCCATTTAGCAAACAAGCCACCACCCCATATCATGTGGGCGAATGGGTAATACACCAATACCTGCCACACTACTAAGAATATAAGGTATGCCTTGAATGTTACCCTCTTTTTAAATGCGCCTGTAATAAGCGCAGGGGTAATAATGGCGAACATCAACTGGTACACGAAGAATACGTATTCAGGAATTTTTGGATTGCCTGCAAAAGGCGTAAAAGGCCCTACTCCTTTTAAAAATGCTTTATCAAGGTTACCAATTACTCCACCTTCGCCGCCACTGAAGCAAAGCGAATAACCTACTACATACCACATAACAGTGGTTATACCAAGCGCTACAAAACTTTGAAATATTATATTCACCACGTTGCGCTTACCTGCCAGTCCGCCATAGAAAAAGGCTAGCCCCGGTGTCATTAGCATTACAAGCGCCGATGCAATTAGCATGAAGCCTGTACTTCCTGTGTCGAATGTATTCATGTGTTATTTATTTAGATTGTTATTTGTTGCATGTTTAAAACCAAACTCCCATATTCAGCATTACTTCTCCTCTGCCGCTTGTATACTGGCCATTGGTGTAAAATATATCCTGTGTATCGTTCATTTGTATTGCTCTTCCTTCCAAGCGAATATAAGAATTTTCAGTTGGCTTGTATTCCATTCCCAATGTTATACCTGTAAGCATATAGCCTGTCGCCTGGTTCTCGGTATTCACTATTACACCGGTAAGAAATCCCTGAGGGTCGTTAAACGCTTCTATTCTGTAATACATTCCAAAATGCTTTGTGAACTGGTATTTAAAAGTAAGAATAAGGCTATTGGCATAGGCAGGTTTGGTAGAATCTTTCAGATCGGAATGTTGCTGGCTTATCAGGTCGAAGCCAAACAACAATTGTACTTTTTTACTGAATGCGTAATTGAATACGAAGTTGTTTAAAAAGCGGGAATGGGTCGTTTTTACATTATCAGGTGTATTGTCGCTTATAAAGTTGTTATAGCTGATACTGCCTTTATCACCAAGCGCATAGCTTAATGCAAGCCCCAATGACTTCCTGTTGTTGGTTGCTACGAATTCATTATACCCATTAACAAGGTATAGTGCCATTTGCAGCTTTTCAATAGGTGTATAAGTAAGCCTGAAGCCTGCTTGCCACCATGGTTCATAAAAGGTAATTACAGAAACAGAACTGGTAATATTATCTTTCGGCAACATGGCTTCAGTACCTATATGTGTTTTAAAGAAGCCTCCGTCTATCCATATCTTTTTACTTAATGCCACACCAACATTAGCTTCCTGCACATAGTTATATATAGGCGACCATGCAGCGCTTGGCAGATCGCCATATTGCAAAGTGGCGGTTGATCTTATCTTTTCAGATGTATATTGTTCAGTTATCTGTGCAATATTCAAGCCAAATGAATTACTTCGGGGCGATGTAGAACTGAACTTTTGAAAATTACCATGCCCTACCGAATCAGAATAGGCTGCTGCATATACATCTACATAGCCGCTTATCTTAAAGGTAGAAGTTACCTTTGAATACGTCGGGTCAGATGTAACATGATTAGTGTCGGCAGTCTGTCCCATACATGGAATATGGAACAGAAAAAATGAAGGAAGTAAAAGTATCGTAGGTAGAGTTCTCAATATCAATATTATAAATCCAAAAATAAAAGAATATTGCTACAAATACAAAAAAAGAAGCCCCGCATTGCTGCGGGGCTCTTTATTTCCCTCCCCTCCATTACCCCCCTGAAGGACAATGGATATCTTACCCTGATTAGGGGAGGAAGACCCTTATTGTTTTACCATTTTACCTGATGATATAAAGCTGCCATCCTGGCTGAGTATGCGATACACATATATACCTGCTGGCTGATTACTTAAGTTAATTGAGAATTGAGAGTTGAGAATTGAGAGTTGTTCTAACACTTTCTCCCCAAGTACGTTGTATATTTCAACTGATGACTGACGACTGCCAGCTAAGGACTCAATAGTGAATACACCGTTGCTCGGATTAGGATATACCCTTATATTTTCATTATTATTGACTTCATTCACTGCAGTTGGTTTTGTGAATTCAGCCACATTACTTGCTGCAATACCGCCAACGTGGTCGAAGAAACCGCCTGCGTATAAGTTACCGCTTAATACGGTAAATGCATTTACTTCAGCAGTCATGGTAGTTAGTGTTACATTACCTAATTGCGACCATACACTTCCGTTCCATGATGGTATGCTGTCGAAATAACCACCTGCTACTACTCCACCATTAAATGTGGTAAGAGCATATACTGTACTGCTTGGGCCGCCTGTTTTTTGGCTTCCAACAGAATCCCATGTGGTACCGTTCCATACTGCTATATTATTTGTGAATACGTGTGGGCCATATTTATAAGCTGTACTTGCAGAATCGAACTGGCCACCAATATAAAGATCAGGACCGAGGGTAGTTATGGCATACACACCACCGCTGCCTTTTATACCTTTATTAAGCGGGGTCCATTTGGTGCCGTTCCATAATCCAACTCCATATAAAGTGTCACCGGCACTCGTGTAGTTCATATATCCTGCTACTGCAAGTTGCCCGTTATACACACACATTGCTTTTGGCCATGAATCAACTTCAACAGGAATAGAATCCCATGTAGCTGTTGTTGGGTCATACTGATCAAGGTAACCAAGCTTAACACTATTGATAGTATTCATCCAGCCGCCTGCATAAAGCTTGTGGTTCCAAAAGCATAATGCATAGCAAGGATCATTTAATGTAGCTATTTGTATAGTTGAAGAACCTATGTGCTGATAAATAGCATTATAGGTAGCTATATATACTACTGAATCGAAAGCTGCCATCGCTAACAAACCTTGAGTTGGGGTAAACCCTGCACTACTATATGATGATCCGTTCCAAATGGCAACATCTGTATATGGGCTAAAATAACCACCACCTACAATCACATCACTACCAAAACCTTGAAGTGTATATACTTCGCCGCTGCTTATACCTGCTCCCATGGCAGTCCATTGTGCATTTATGTTAGTAGTGAACACCATTGAGCCGATAAAAGCTGCTGATGCAATTAGTTTGTACATTTTTTTCATCTTGGGTAAGAGTTTGTTTTTTGTTTACGGATGCAAAATTATTCAAACCACATACCCATACTAATTGATTTTAGTTTATTATCCCTTTTCTGATTTATAATCATAAGCCATAATCAGCATCAATCTTTTAAATAAAGGGCTTCACCACAACTAATCCGGCTTAGTTCATGACCTTTCTGTGTGTGCAAACCGGGTATAAAAACAAATGCTTTTGTATACAAATTGAACCTAAAAAGCCCTGGATTGTATTAGAACCAGATGAAGCACATATTATAGTTATTATGGAAAAATGCCCCTTTCTAAGCTGATAAATTTATTTTGCTAATTTCACGGCTCAATTTTTAACTAAAACCGCACATATATTATGCCAAACGGCTCAACCCTACTCGACCAGAAATTTAATAAGCTCAACACTATTGTTGGCTGGCTCATTTTCCTATTTGCAGTAGTTGTGTATTACAGCACCTTAGAACCTACAGCTAGTTTCTGGGATTGCAGCGAAAATTTATCTATTTACTATAAACTTGAAGTAGGCCACCCACCGGGGGAACCATTCCTTCAGTTAATACAACACTTGGTGTCGTTGCTGGCTTTTGGCGATGTGCACAAAGCCGCCCCTGTAATGAACCACGCGGCATCAACCTTTTCTGCATTGGCAATATTGTTCTTATTCTGGACAACCACTTTCTTCGGACGTAAACTAATGGAAAGAAGCGGAGAACTGACTGATGGTAAGATATACGCCATATTGGGCAGTGGTATAATTGCTGCTACATCATTCACCTTTGCCGATTCTATGTGGTTTTCGGCGGTTGAGGCATCTGTATGGGCCATGTCAATCTGCTTTACTTCACTCATGTTCTGGTGTTCTACCAAATGGTACCGTGCCGAAGGCAGTGCTGCACAACGCTGGATAATTCTCATATTCTTCCTTATCGGGCTATCTATAGGCGTTCACTTATTATGTATGCTGTTCATTCCTGCAGCGGTTATGCTTTACTTCTTTAAAACATATCCTGATGGAGTTAGCAAGCCATGGATCAAAAGGCTCTTATCATTCATCACCAAAGACCCTAAGAAACAAGGCTTTATTGTAGCTGCCTTTATGGCTGTGGTAATGGTAGGTACTGTAAAAGGTGTAATTATTCCGGGGCTTATTAATGTAGCAACCGACTTTGAGCTATTCTTTGTAAACGTGGCAGGAATGCCATTCAACACCGGTATACTTATATATGGCCTTATTACTACAGGGCTTATATTATGGGGACTTAATTATACCCGCAAGAAAAACAAACCAGGCTGGAACACAGCTATCTTATCTTTTGCAGTACTTATTATAGGATACTGTTCATTCTTATTATTGGTAGTCCGTGCTAATGCAACTACTCCAATGAATGAGGATAACCCTAGCGATCCTGTTAGCTTGCACGATTACTTAGGCCGTAAACAATATGGCGACTGGCCTGTACTTTACGGACCATATTATACTGCTCCGCAAATTGAACCTAAGGACGATGGGCCTGCTTATGAAAAAGATGAGAAAAAAGGAAAGTATGTAAAATCATACGAGATACAATCTCCTCAATATGCACCGCAATTCTGCACCTTCCTGCCACGTATGTGGGATCCTAACGAAGGCCACCCGCAAGGTTACAAGCGCTGGGGCGGAACTGACGGGTATGAAAAAATACCATATACAGGGCAAGACGGACAAAAGGAAATGCTGCTTAAACCAAGCTGGTTCGGCAATAACATGCAATACTTTGTAAGGTACCAGTTACTGTTTATGTACTGGCGCTACTTTATGTGGGATTTCTGCGGAAGGCAGAACGACATACAAGGTGTTGACCCATATGATAACCTGCATGGCAACTGGATAACCGGTATACCGTTTATAGACGCTATGCGTTCACCCCAGGATAATGTGCCTGATGAACTCAGCAAGAACAAAGGAAGAAACCCAATGTACGCTATCCCATTCCTGTTGGGGTTAATTGGAATGTTCTACCATTTTAAGAAAGACAAGACAGATGCTATTGTAGTGCTAACACTCTTCTTCTTTACCGGTATGGCAATTACACTTTACCTTAACCAGGCGCCTTACCAGCCAAG
>DATHOD010000092.1:0-11015 GCA_035485295.1 Bacteroidia bacterium | reverse complement strand
ATTTATGATGTAATGGGACAAAGAGTATCTACCCTTGAATTAAAGAACAATAATGGAACTATTAACTTTGATAAGGGAAATTTATCAATGGGCACTTATTTCTACAGCCTCTCGGTAGATGGCAATACTATCAAAACAGAGAAACTAATTGTTACAAAATAAGTATGAAGAGGTTTTTAGAAAGAACATTCAATATATCAATAGCATTAGGAGCTCTTGCAGTTTTATTTTCTTTGCTTTCTATAAGTAAGTTCTTTTTTATTCTGATCGCACTTGCTGTAGGCTTCTTCGGGTTCATTATGTGTTGCATACATATAGTGTATACACAACGGTTTGAGTTAAAGCAGCCGCCTGTTTTAATGGTCATGCTAAGCTTGTTTCTGAATTCGGTCCCCCTCATTTATATGATAGTAATGGTAATGCAAGCACGTGGAAAATAGATATGTATTTGCATGGAAACCATACAACAAATACTTACTCGTTACTGGGGACACACCCACTTCAGGCCTCTACAGGAAGATATTATAAACTCTGTTCTTGAAGGGAAGGATACTTTAGCCCTTTTACCTACCGGAGGCGGCAAATCTTTATGCTTTCAAATACCTGCACTAACTAAAGATGGTATCTGTATTGTCGTCTCTCCACTAATTGCTTTAATGAAGGACCAGGTTGAGTTTCTTACTAAAAAAGGAATTCGGGCCACTATGCTCCATTCATTTATGAGCAGCAGGGAGATAGATATTACTCTAGATAATTGCATTCATGGAGATTATAAGTTTTTGTACGTTTCCCCGGAAAGGATCAATACCGATATTTTCCAGGCCCGTGTTAAGCAAATGAACATTAATCTTATTGCTGTAGATGAAGCTCACTGTATATCTCAATGGGGCTATGATTTCCGCCCTGCCTACCTTCAAATATCGGAATTACGGAATTTATTCCCTGAAATACCAGTACTTGCACTCACTGGAAGCGCAACTAATGAAGTAGTAAACGATATTCAGAAAAAGCTTTCGTTCAGGAAGCCCAATGCTTTTAGGGCAAGCTATGAAAGAAAGAATGTAGCTTATGTGGTGTTGAAGGAGGAATCAAAATCAGAACGCTTACTTAAAATAGTTAACAATGTAAAGGGTACAGGTATTATATATGTAAGGAATAGGAAAAAAACAGAAGAACTGGCTTTTTTCCTTAGACAAAATAAAATATCAGCCGATTTCTATCATGCAGGATTAAATCATGAAGAAAGAAATTCAAAGCAGGAAGCTTGGTTCCAGGACAGGGTGCGTGTAATGGTTTGCACCAATGCATTTGGCATGGGTATAAACAAACTGAATGTCCGTTTTGTAGTTCATCTCGATTTGCCAGATTGCCTTGAAAGCTATTTTCAGGAAGCAGGCCGTGTTGGCAGAGATGAAAAGAAGGCATATGCTATATTACTCTATAATGATACTGACCGTATAAATCTGGAGAGGAACATAGATCATTCCTTCCCTCCAATTGATGAGATAAAAAAAACCTACGCTGCACTCTGCTCGTATTTTCATATGGCTGTAGGTTCTGGGAAAGGAACTACTCACGATTTCGATATACGTGAATTTTGCGAAAAGTATTCGCTGGAAATAGCACCAACTGCCAGTAGTATCAAATTCCTTGAAAAGGAAGGCTATATAATGGCTACCGATTCATTTTATCGGCCTTCGAAAGCTCATATGCTCATCAACAATAAGGACCTATATAGATTTCAGGTTGAACACCCAGTATACGATGCATTTGTAAAACTCTTGCTCCGTTCTTACGAAGGTATATTTACGAATTATGTTCAGATAAATGAACTTGAACTGGCAAGACGCTCTACCTTATCAGAAGCAGAAGTATCCGTATTACTGAGAAGACTTGATAAAATGGAAGTGATTTCATACCAACCACAATCAAGCAAACCACAAATAATTTTCACTGAAGATTGCCTTCACGCCAGCAATGTATTAATTACCAAACAAAACTATAGTCAGCTTAAAGAACGTACCATACAACGTATGGAATGGGTTATACAATACGCAACCACTACTGACAAGTGCAGAAGCGAGATGTTGCTTTCTTACTTTGGAGAAGTGGAGACGGTCCGTTGCGGTATATGCGACGTATGTTTGGAAAGAAATAAACTTGAATTAAGTACGCTTGAATTTGAAAATATTGCCGAGCAATTGAAAATAACGTTGTCTAAAAAGCCAATGCCATTAACTGATCTTATTCATAGCGTTCAGCATACACGGGAAGACAAAACCCTTAAAACTGTGCAATGGTTATTAGATAATGGGAAACTGCAGCATGATGAAGACAACATGCTCGTATGGAAAGAATAGGTTTTTATTTATGTCCTACCGGAACAAGATAATTACCTTCCATGACAGGCACGACAGGAGCTGAATCAGGCTTTAAACAGAAACGTATATCTTCCTGTAAATTAAGCTTAGCAAGCCTGATGAAGTGAGAGGAATTCTCCATGAACTTATAAAGGTCTTTTTGCGCCAATTCATATAATGCCTTTGATGCCAGTGTTGAATCATAACTTGTTTCAAACATTCCTGTTTGGTCTAGCTTATATGCAATAGCACCTGCGCACAAAGTATCTTCAAGGTTGAAAAAATCCTTCCACCCAGCACAAAGCAATATTATGTTCTTATTCTGACCTGCCAACCACTCACAAAGAGCTGTAAGATTAAGGAATGAGCCAATAGTGATTTTATATGCTTCGCGTGCAGCACGAATAGCCTGTGTGCCATTAGTGGTAGTAAACACAATTATCTTACCTTTTAATTCAGGCTTCATATACTCAAAAGGAGAATTACCCAGATCAAAACCATCTACACGCTGAGCCTGGCGCTCTGCTGCTACTAAAAAGCCTTTCGATTGATAATTACGAGCTTCGAGAATTGAGGCTACAGGTAATATTTTTTCTACACCATAATGCAATGCAGTGCACATAGAAGAAGTTGCACGTAACACATCAATAACTACTACAATACATTCTTTATGCGGATATAGAGGGAATGAATGAGGGGTAAAACAAACTTCTATTGTATTCCTCATATTTACACAGGCTTATAAAAAGGAGTTTTAACCACAACTGCCTTAATTAGCTTATCCCTAATTTTTATATATATATCTGTATCAGGTTTGGCAAGTTCTGTCTTCACATAACCTAAACCAATAGCCTGTTGTAAGGAAGGTGATTGTGTACCTGAGGTGACAACACCGATTATATTTCCTTGTGCATCAGTAATTTCATATCCATGGCGGGGAATACCTTTATCTATCATTTTAAAGCCAGCCAGTTTACGTGCAACACCTTTCTCTTTTTGTGCTTGCAGGGCCTTAGAATTGGTAAATTCCTTTGTGAATTTGGTAACCCAACCTAATCCTGCTTCAAGTGGAGAAGTTGTATCATCAATATCATTACCATACAAACAGAATGCCATTTCCAAGCGCAATGTATCACGTGCACCAAGGCCGATTGGTTTTATGCCTTCAGTCTTTCCTGCTTCCAAAATCGCATCCCATATCTTCACAGCATCTTCGTTCTTACAATAGATTTCAAAACCACCTGCACCAGTATATCCAGTGTTAGATAAAATAACCCCATTTATTCCACAGAACTGCCCAACAGCAAAATTGTAATAAGGTATTTTAGTCAGATCAACCGATGTTAGCTTGCTAAGTATAGCAGTCGCTTTAGGCCCTTGAATCGCCATTAATGAATACTCATCCGATACATTTTTCATATCGACACCCTTGGTGTTATGCGCCTCTATCCAGTTCCAATCTTTTTCAATATTAGAGGCATTTACAACAAGCATATAGCTATCGTCGCTCATTTTATAAACCAGCAAATCATCTACTATTCCACCTTTATCATTTGGCAGGCAAGAATACTGTGCTTTACCGGGAACCAATACTGAAGCATCATTACTTGTTACCCTTTGAATAAGGTCAAGCGCATCAGGCCCATTTAACATAAACTCACCCATGTGCGATACGTCAAAAATGCCCGCATTATTGCGTACGGTAATATGTTCATCGTTAAGGCCGGTATAGGAAACAGGCATATTATATCCTGCAAATTCAACCATTTTTGCTCCTAAAGCAATATGCCTTGGCGTTAGCGCTGTAGTTTTTATCATTTAATTTCAAATATGTTATTTACACCGAATACTTTATTTTGAACTAAAAACCCCTCTGCATACTTAACTCCTATTGCATAACCCATTTCAGCATCTCTTTGCTTAATATGATCAATAAACTTAGGACTGGTTAATACGGTTTCAGGCTCCTTTGAATTAGGGTCGTGAAATTGGGATTTGAATGCTTTAATAGCTTCAATCTTTTGCTCCATGACATCACTTGTATCGACAACAAAACTGCAATCGTAGCTAAAGTGCTGCATATAGTAGAATATACGCTTAGGACGAAAAGCTTCTTGTTTCTTGCCTTCCCATTCAGTTTCTATTTTTATTAGACCGGCATAAAAGCAAGCCTCAGTAACCATTTGCGATGCACGCCCATGATCAGGATGCCTGTCGAGTGGCACATTAGCAAGAACTATTTCAGGTTTATATTGTCTTATTTTTTGAATAAGCTTAATACGATGCTGATCATCATTCTTAAAGTAACCGTCCATCATTCCCAGATTATCGCGTACTGAAACACCCATTGTTTTAGCTGCATTGGCTGCTTCCTTCAATCTGATTTCTGCGGTTCCACGTGTACCTAATTGTCCTTCAGTAAGGTCGACTATGCCTACTCTTTTACCTGCTTTTACAGCCTTAATAATAGTTCCGGCGCAGGACAACTCAATATCATCGGGATGTGCGCCAAAAGCAAGAATATCGAGTTGCATAATAGGAATTTAGAATCGTCGGCAAAAATACAAGAATCTCCGACTATTAATTATAATCTCTCATAGAGGCCCTTAATCAAATCTATAGTAATCTTTTCTTTCCAGTTCTCTCCAATAGCGTGGTTCCACATATGGGGCAAATTATATGCAACCTCGGCCATATCAGTAATCTGTTTATCAGTCCAGTCTTTTGAGAGGTTCTGAGGTAAAGCAATGTTATGCTTCTTTAGCATTTGCTTAAATTCTTGCACGCTATCACCGTAGTAATCTTCCAAATGATTAAAGGCAAGACAATTGGCATAACAGTGACGGGTACCCAATATTTTTGATAGCCCGTATGATAAAGCATGACACACACCAACTTCAGAATATGTAAGGCTTAAGCCACCCATTAGAGAAGCAATCATTAGCTTTTCATCATTCTCAGCATTCTTTCCACATCCTTCATTAATAAACACATCCTTACACAGCTTTAATGACTCTTCCGCGTATGCATGGCTGAAAGCGTTCTTAAACCTACCTGTTTCTGATTCTATGCAATGTATATATGTATCCATGCCCGTATAGAACCACCAATCCTGAGGGACAGTTGCAAGAAGGTCTGGGTCTAAAACAACCTGGTCAAATACTGTCCAATCGCATTTCAACCCAAGTTTCTTTACCGGGCCGGTTAACACAGCAGTCATTGAACACTCAGCACCGGTACCAGAGATTGTGGGGACGCCTAAATGGTAAATACCCCTTTTCTTGATCAGGTTTAAACCCTGATACAATGTAGAAGAACCTTCATTGGTAAACATGAGCGATACTGCTTTTGCAATATCCATTATACTTCCACCGCCAATACCAATAACTCCAGCAGGCAGTCCTTTCTTCTTTAAAATAGTATCGCGAATAGAGTCAATCTGTTCAGTTGTTGGCTCGTAAGGATCAACATCAATAAACATCAATTCATCTTCTGGCTTTACCGGAATACGCTTGGCTAATTCTTTTCCTTTAAAGTAATTATCTACTACAAACAGGAAAAACTTATTATTCTCATTTCGCTTCTCAGCAAGGATAGAACCAAGCATATCAAAACATCCTCGTCCGAAAACGACCTTATCTATATTCTTAAAATTTTTGTGCATACCCCTTATTAAGCAGTTACCGGCTTCATGGCCTTAGTTACACAAGCTGAGATTTTCGAAGCAAGGTCTTTCATTTCTTGCTCGGTCCATTTGCAGCGGATACCAAATGAAATCAACCTACCAATAACTTCTTGCGATTTTGGCAATTGAACATTTTTATAATCTTGCGGAGCACCTACTACCTGCACTGTAAGTTTTGATGCGGTGCGCATTTCCTTAATATGGTCCCACTGATTAATAAAGTGATACATATTCTCAAACCAATAGTTAAATCCACCTACCCCGGCTTTATTCAATTCTGCTACTGTGCGCTTCGCAGCTTCAGTATCCGGCAAGAATATATTTAAGAACGTAGCTGAATCACCACTTGGGTCAGGGAGTTTACTAAAACTTACTCCAGTTGTTTTAGATAATTCGCTGGTTAAAAACTGCTTATTATGTTTGTTTTTTTCAATGATCATGGGGACCCTGCGTGTTTGAGCTACACCTACAGCAGCATTCAGTTCGCTAATGCGATAATTAAATCCAAGTACAGGGTGTTTTTCCATTCCCCTATTATTACCAATATGGTCATGCCCATGGTCAGAATATGTTTCAGCCAAAGTGTACGCTTTTTCATCGTTGGTAACCAATACACCGCCTTCACCCGCAGTAGCAATCTTAAAGAAATCAAAAGAATAGCTGCCAGTTTTACCAAACAGCCCAACCTTTTTTCCTTTATAGCTAGCAGCAAAAGCCTGTCCTGCATCTTCAACCAATACAATATTGTGCGTACTGCATATATCCATAATGGCATCCATATCGGCCATACCACCGCACATATGAACAAGGCAAACAGCTTTGGTTTTAGGAGTAATTGCTTTCTTAATTCCTTCTACACTCAGGCAAAGGGTTTCGTCTATTTCTGCAAATACCGGCAATGCCCCTACAAATAATACAGCTTCAATACTGGCTATGAATGTGAACGGAGGAACGATCACCTCATCTCCAGCCCCTACTCCGGCAGCAGCCAACGCAGTAGCTACCGCAGTAGAACCGCTTGATACTGCATGAGCATATTTTGCTCCGGTTATTTTCTTCACTTCGGTCTCAAAATCACGTGCCTTCCAGTGGTTATTCCTTTGTGCATCGTGATTATAACGCATCAGAATACCTGTCTGCATAACATCATTTACTTCCTTTCTTTCTTCTTCTCCGAAAAATTCTGTTCCTGGCATAGTATATTGTATTAGAAATTAATACTCGTATTTGGGACTACAAATAAACGACTTTTTAGCCAATTTATTATAGAAATATAGATATGCTACGGACTATTATCTAGAACTCAACATGTACCCTTACAGAGCCAATATCTACAGGTCCTCTATCCATGTTATAGCCCGGGTTTTGCACGTGTTGGTAGTCAACTGAAAGATCAAGATGTTCAAACAGATTTGCTTTATAATATGTTTCCAATATCATTTCATTACCATAATGAGGTAGTTTACCATCCCCAATAATAAACTGGTAGCCCCCGGTCTGTTCATAATCAATATGTTGTTGCGAAAGGCCATTGATTATAAATGCAAGCCCGAAATTATCTTTCTTGCGTTTCCATAAAGAACCGTCAATGCTCATACCCGGTGTAAATGTTTGATCAACCTCAGTAAATGCCCATGTCCCAGTATGTCCGTCATTCCATCCCAGCCTCATAAACACTCCCACGTATTTACCAATAGGATGATTCCAATTCAGGCCGAAGCCATATTTAATATTCCCATTATATGCCGAAAGAGAATCTATGCGCAATGCATTAATATCACCTGCTTTGTATTCGGCAATAGCGTCTTCGTAATTACCTGCCCTGTTCTGGTTAAGAAAAAGCAATACGCTAAAGCCACCACTCCTGCCGCTCTTTACTTTATAATTATAACCTGTTTCCAGTGTAAGTCCGAAGGTTTTACCTACGTTCCAATCAAAATCAGGGCCATTTGCATATAGGGGCTCCAAAGCATCTGATAGCGTAAGAAACCATTTAGGAGTAATTACTTGTGCCACGAATGCATAAGTATATCCGCGTGTGTTGGCAGGGTAATCCCACGCACCATTATCCATAAGTACCCAATTCATAAATTGGCTTCGTGGATCGTGTGAATAAGGATTATTATCATAAAAATCACCTAAAGAAAACTTACCAATACTTAATGTTATTCGTTTATCTGGTAAGAATTGACCTACTTGGTTTACATCTTCACTGGTAAATTGATCCTTACTCCCAGGTAAAGCAAACGATTGCTGGAAATAACCACGTGCAATGTACGCAGCCGGGGTTGGATTACCTACCCTATATATTTCTCCGTTAGGGAAACCGGCAATACCTGTGGTACCGCTAAATCCCCTCCCACCCGATATTTCAGGGTTGAAATAAACGGCTGCATATTTCCATAACCTTCTTCCAATAAACAAAGTTGAGGTAACCGACATATCCTGCTCAGTAGTGTCCTGCAAACTGTTATGGCCCGAATAAGGCGCATTGAAGTAGCTATGATACTGATCTATTGCAGTAAGCTGAAAATGAAAACTCCAGCCGCTGCCTGTATCCTTCTTTATAGAATCATTAGGAGATGCTATGGCACAATTGGCTGCCAATACAAAACAAAATACAATTAAACCTATAAGTACTCTATACTTCATAAGCCTTTCTACTTAATAATTGTATCATAAATCAGATACATATTCAACCCTAAAATAACAATAGCAATAATCCAAACCGCTATTTTCAATATTTTCCTGTTTGCAAATAAACCCATTTTATGTTTACTATTTGTGAACATTACCAACGGGAATACTGCAAAACTTAATTGCATAGATAAAATCACCTGGCTTAGCACTAATAAATTAGCAGTGCCTTTTTCTCCATATATTATGGTAACAATAAATGCCGGAACAATAGCAATTAACCGTGTAATTAGCCTTCTTATCCAAGGCTTTAGTTTAATATTCAGAAACCCTTCCATTACTATTTGCCCGGCAAGTGTTCCCGTCAATGTTGAGTTTTGACCCGATGCTAGCAATGCAACTGCAAATAATGTACTTGCAAGTGTTGTACCAAGCAATGGGCTTAATAATTTATGCGCATCCATTATATCAGCTACATCCTGATGCCCGCTGCTATGAAAACTGGCAGCAGCAACAATAAGTATAGCAGCATTAATAAAGAATGCTGCCATAAGTGCAACTGTACTATCAATACCTGCAAACTTTATAGCCATGCTTTTCCCTTGAGTTGTCCTTGGATAGTTGCGAGTTTGTACTATGCTTGAATGCAGGTATAAATTATGTGGCATAACTGTAGCACCCAATATTCCAATAGATATATATAGCATAGATGGATTGGTTACCACTTCCGGCCTTGGCAGTAAACCACTTAACATAGGGAAAATGGCAGGATGGGAAACCACCATTTCAAATATAAAAGACACTATAATTACTACAATAAGAGAAGCTACGACACTTTCAATAAACCTAAAACCCTTGTACTGGAAGAACAATATTACCAGCACATCCAAAGCCGTAATAGCCACACCCCAGGCCAATGGCAAGCCGAATAATAAATTGAGCGCTATAGCTGAACCAATTACCTCGGCAAGGTCGCAGGCGGCAATGGCAATTTCGCAAAGCACCCAAAGGCAAAAACTTAGGGTTGGATTATAGTGGTCACGGCAGGCTTGCGCAAGATCTCTTTCAGTAGCTATTCCAAGCTTCAATGCGAGATATTGCAGAATGATTGCGAAGAAATTAGAAATAAGGATTACAGAAAGTAGTGTATACCCAAACTTTGAACCACCTTCAATATCGGTCGCCCAATTGCCAGGGTCCATATAACCTACTGCAACCATAAGTCCAGGACCTGAAAAAGCAAGAAGTTTTTTCCAAAAACTGCCATTAGAAGGTACTTTAATGGTAGCAAATACTTCAGCAAGAGAATTAGAAGTATTCTCCTTCCTCCATGCCTTTACTACTGTTTTATTTTCATTTACCAGGGGCACAAAACAACAATTTGTGCAAACATAATACTTTTATTTTACATAACTAATATAATTTATTAGACATACCTAATATTTAATATTAGAATCAATTAACTATATTTGCATTCCAATACACAACCATGCATACTTTTTCTGAAGAAAATTATCTTAGAGCCATATACCAGCTTGGGCTTGAAGGTGACACCAAAATAAGCCCAACCTCTATAGCCGAGAACCTGAAAAATAATCCTGCCTCGGTAGTGGATATGCTAAAGAAACTCAGTGAGAAAAAGCTTATTACCTACGATAAGAAGAAAGGCGCAAAACTGACAGAAAAGGGCGCAAAAACCGCTATGGATATTGTCCGCAAACATAGGCTATGGGAAGTGTTTTTACTTGAAAAACTTGGTTATAGCTGGGATGTGGTACATGATATTGCGGAACAAATGGAGCATGTACATAATGACGAATTAGCAGATAAACTTGATAAATTTCTCGGCTACCCCGATTACGACCCGCATGGCGACCCTATCCCCAAGGCCAATGGTAAGATTGCAAATGCTTTCAGAACTACACTTTTAGAAACAGATGAAGGTGACAATTGCCATGTTGTTGCTGTAAAAGACACATCTTCTGAATTCCTGCAATACTTGCAGAAACTGGGTATAGGAATAGGTACAAGATTAAAGGTTATTGAGAAAATAGCCTTCGACGGCTCTATGGTTATACAAGTAGGTAAGGAGAGCAAGATAAACGTATCTAAGAAATTCGGAGAAAATGTATTGGTGGGCTAAGCTACCCCCTTCTTGAATGACCCATTGATTTTAACTGCTGCAAAAGGCTTTGAGCCTGGTCATCTTTAGGGTATTTCTTAAGTGTTTCATTAAGCCACTCTTCAGCCAGTTTATAATCCTTTTCAAAAATGTACCAGCCTGCTGTATTCAACATTGCCTGCTTATCGTCAGGATCAAGAGATAGGGCCTT
>DATHOD010000091.1:0-35000 GCA_035485295.1 Bacteroidia bacterium | reverse complement strand
TTTGTGCCACTTCTACAAACATTAAACGATCATCAATATAAAGTGTATTCTTAGGTTGACTTTGAGAAATGTCAATTGCCATGCGGAATACATCTAAATCTGGTTTACGTAGATGTATATACGAGGAAGAGATATATGCATCGAACAGTTCATTGAGTTTAAACGCCTTTATTCTAAATTCATTTAACTCCTTGCCTTCATTACTAACTGCATATACTTTTAATGAATACCGGGTCTTCATTTCTTTAAAGAAATCTATAACCTCTTGGTGGGCGCGGGATTGATCATACATGAATTTTATGAATTCATCTTCAGAAAACTCTCTGGGTTCGTAAAATACAACCCGTTTTAAATAATCTGTGAGGCTTAATTTACCTTCTTCATAAGTATCGAATGTTAAGTGGTGGCGTTCATTCAATTCCTCCTTGTCTAGGTTAAAATGTTTTATAGCTCTTGCACGTTCTTCTCTGCCCCAGCCATTGCTAAGCAATACACCACCAATGTCTAAAAAGAGAGTTGAGATTGTATTGTCTTTCATAGTAGTTGCTGGTGCTTACTGGACTGTTTAATTGATTTATATAATTTATTCAACCCTGAATCAATATCACTTCCAAGATTTATCAGAATAACTCTGCGCATTTTATTGCTGAGTGAACGGAAATCTCCCAGTGCTTGCGCGTGGTGTAATATTTCAAAACCATATTGCTCTTGAGGGATAGATAGTTTTTCCTTTTCATCTCCTATAAGTATAATATATATGCCTGAGTCTGGTCCACCTTTATGCAATTGGCCCGTAGAGTGCAGGTAGCGAGGGCCACCTAATAATGTGGTGGCAACTTTCAACTCATCTCTGAGCTTTAAGCGCCATTTTTGCAATGTTTTTGTTCTTCCATCTGTAAGCAAGAAATAGGGTAGTAGTGCTATGTACTCATGTTGCCTTGCTTGTTCAGTGAAGCTATTTACAAATTCACCCGGGGAGTTGTATTGATCCACGGCAAGCGGTTCAATTGTTTTTCCACCATAAATTGAAATGTCCTCTGATTTTAAAAGCGGATCATTGCGTTGAAAGCTACCTTCGTTTACATATCCTTCTAATAATTGAATTGTATTCTTTTTGCTTTCTTCTACATTGGGCTGATCGAAGGAATTAATACCAATTATCATTCCAGCTATGGCGGTTGCTATTTCCCACCTGAAATATTCAGCGCCCAATGAAATTTTATCAGCTAATTTTATTCTTACAATAGGGTGGCCGGCTTTTTCAATTTCTTTCAGTTTCTCTTCGTCATCCTCAATACTATCTGCAGATAGATAAATGTGGATAAATACTCTATCATTTTTATATACTTCAGGTTCACCAAGGGGTTCGCCAATAACCGGAATCAGCCCACGGCCTTTTTTACCGGTACTTTCAGCCAATAATTGCTCGGCCCAGTATCCAAATGAATCTATAGACTTTGATAATGCGAAAGTGACTTTGTCGCGCCCGTGTTTCTGGCAAATGCCTAAAACTATACCAAGGCTAACACCCGGATTAGCTGCTACCGGAATTGAATCACAGCTTTTTTTCATTTCCCTGGCACTACATAATAATGTATGAATATCTATTCCCATAAGCGCCATAGGTAATAGGCCAAATTCAGTTAGAACAGAATAACGGCCACCCACATCTGGTGAGCTATAGAAGACTTCTCTGAAGCTGTATTCTTCCGCTATTTTAACCAATGGCGTTCCATCGTCAGTTATAGCTACAAAGCTGTTACCCGGCTTATGTTTGCCTTTCTTCTCAAGCTGTTCATAAAAGTATTTGAAGAAGCTAATGGTCTCTTTAGTATTGCCTGATTTGCTTGCAACAATAAAAAGGGTTCTATGTATATCTATTTTCTTTTCAAGGTCCAGAATTGCTGCCGGATCTGTATTATCAAGTACCCATAGTTTTAAATAGCCTTTTGCAGTTTCAAATGTTTGCCGGGCTACTTCCGAACATAAACTGCTTCCACCCATACCGAGTAATACTGCATGTGTATAGCCTTCATTTTTAATCTCACCTGAGAATTTGATTAGCTTTTCGCCATTATCAATATCGGGTAAGTTTAGCCAACCTAACCTATGGCTTATTTCATTTATTTCTTCAGGTTCTGCCTTCCATAGGTAAGGGTCCATTTCAAAGAGTAGTCTTCCGGCTTGTTTCTCGTCCAATACAGAATAAGATGCTTGAATCTCCTTATCAAGGGCTCCTGTAAATAATTGCTGTTGCGGAACATGTGTGCCTAAAACATCTAATCGTCTTTTTGCTATGTTCTTTAGCAATTCATTATATGCATCAATGAATTTTTGTACACCCTCATTCTCTAATTGTTGTGTTACAAAGCCTATATCTATTCCAACTTTTTTTAATTCATTGAATAGTTCTTTTGCTTCATCAAGCCTTTCTTCAACAGTGTTCTTTTTAATGTGGCCATGTTCAGCAAAGTCTGAAATGGTCTCATCTGTCATGGTATTAATAGTATTTTCTCCTATTAGTTCTTCCACATAGCGTAGGTTATCATATAACGGATCTTTATTGCTAGTGCTGGCCCATAATGGTAATTGCATTTTTGCTCCTTTTGCATCAAGCCCTTCCCAATGCTTACTATTGAATATTTCTTTAAATTTTTGATATACTAAACAAGCTGTGGCTATACCAGCCTTGCCTAATAGTGATTCTGAGGAGTTTATTGGGCTTCCTTCTTGAAAATGTGTAATATGCTGGCTAAGTAGCTGATCTACTAGTGTGTCAATTCTGCTTACAAAAAGGCTTGCTACAGAAATAGTATTGTTTACCGGCTTGTTCTCAGCAATTCTTCGTTCCAAAGCCCTTATGTGGGCATTAACTACCTCAACATATCTTTCTACGGAAAATATTAAAGTAACATTAATATTTATTCCTTCATAAAGCATTTGCTCAATAGCAGAAAGGCCTTCTTTTGTACCGGGGATTTTAATTAGGCAATTGCGCTTATTTACTGCATTGTGTAGTCTTCGGGCTTCTTTTATAGTGCCATCGGTATCATATGCCAGGTACGGCGATACCTCTAAACTTACAAAACCATCCGTACCACCTGACTGTTCATATACGGAATCCAGAATGCCACATGCATCCTGAATGTCTTTAATAGTAAGCGCATCGTATATCTCTATAGGCGTTTTACCATCTTTAACCAATGCAACTAATTGCTCATCATAATCAGTACTATTTGCAATTGCCTTGTTGAAAATGTTCGGGTTTGAGGTTATTCCGCGCAACCCTTGTTCCGATGCCCTTTTGTGTAGTTCTCCGGAAGTGATTTTCTTTCGTGAAAGGTTATCTAACCAATAGCTTTGACCACAAGTAATAAGATCATTTAGAGTGCTCATTTTATTGTGCTATAATTACGTTATAAATATGCTATCAAGGCTTGTTTAATCGGAAAAGAAAAAACATTTTACGTTTTAAATCTTCATCCTTTTCCAGGAACCTCTTCCTTTGTTCATATTCATAAATATTGATCTCGCCATTTGCAAATCTCCGCTGCAAACTATCAATAGGAGTATTCTTAGCATTTTTTCTTAGAACAGGAACAAAGAAGGTAAAGAAAGAAGTGAGAAGGATGAACCAAAAAGCCCACCAGATTAAATCCATTCCGAGAAAGTGATACGTGTAAAACATGTCTATAATTTTTAATTTGTGAGCAAGATACAGTGTCTATTATTTGATGATTTTGAAAAATCTTTGAACTGGCGATATGTGACGTTCAACGCGAGATGCACAGGACTAAATAACTTCGTGATGTTCCACATGCATTTTTGAAACAAGTTCTGTAGAGTGTGTGTCCGCATACATTCCATAAGCATTCACCAGAAACCCTTTAAGGTTGTATTTGTCAGATTGTATGGCGTATACAACAGAGCTTTCTGAAGGATTTGTCTGTCCCTCAAATCTATATACTTCCACTATTTTAAATTCTTCAGGAGTATAACTGCCTTTTCTGCCCGGAGTGCATACTTTCTTTTCATCTAAATTAAAGTCATAAATAAACCCTCTTTGCTTGAGGCTTTCAAGCGCTTCTATTATTGAATTATATTGTTTCATAATATGATATTTTGATGGAATTAGCACGTAACCGCAAATAGCTCTTGCAAATGCTTGTTTTTTTCAACCTCATCCAACAACGCAATTGCGTAATCTTCGAATGAGATGTTATTATTCGAGTTGTTTAATGAGTCTATTACCTGAGGAGTATTATCTCCTTTTATCTCTGTTTCAATATATGTAACAGGGTGTGAATAACTCCATTCTATATTTTCTTCCTTCTGGTAAAGTGCAAGTGCATTGCCATAAGCCTCTGATATGGCTCTCCAATCTTTAGTTGAAGTAGTTTCATTGCTATTGTAATCTGATAATCCATCTGGTGCCCATCCAACAACTATCACACGTTTTACTCCGGCCTCTTTTACCCCTTTAATAAAGGATTGAGTACCCTCGTAAAATCCCCTAGTGTTATCTGGACTAGGGCATTCCGCATTTATCACTACATCATGATCTTCTACTTCCGCTTTTACATCTTGCGGGTCAATAATAAAACCTTCTACCACTTTAAGCTTATCATGTTCAGCAGTAACTTCATTAACATCCGGTACTATTGCCGTTACTTCATGTCCGCGAGCAAGTGCTTCATTTAAAATACACTGACCAACTGAAGTAGTGGCACCAAATAATGCAATTTTCTTTGTTCCCATTTTGTCATTTATTATATAGTTATTGAATATATAGTACAAGGTAAAAGCTATCATACAGTTGAATATTAAATTATCGATAAACAAAACCAATTTAAAGGTGAGTAGGAAAAGCTGAGAAGTAAAGCTCTAATTGCGTTGAGAAAGCGCCTCAGTTGCTTTATTTTGCCAAGATTAAGAGATAAAGGATGTTTGGCTGGGGAAGGGGCATGATAACCATATCTTATCCTTCAGAGCGCAAGATAGTGTAGATATGGTCCACTAGATATGGAATATCTGTAAACTACCTTTGAACAGGGGTAATCGGGGTTGTTTACCTGATTAAAGTGTATTGTTTTTTTGACCAAAATAGCAATCGGGTATTTATTCACCCAAATAATTAGCTGGCTCACTTATCTAAAACAGCTTTTAGTCGAATATGGAATATTCCTATATATATGGTTACTACTTTGGCGTTCAGATATTAAATGGTGGATAGCAAAATCACTCTTAACTAAACTAATAAATAACCTCAAATTACTATTATTATGAATTGTATTATTGTTGATGATGATGAAGCGTCTGCAAATGTGCTTAAGCATTTCGCAAGCCAGGTGAACTCACTTAATGTTCTTAAATCATGCACTAATCCTATTGAGGCATTTGATATTGTTGAGAAGGAGGATGTACAACTGATGTTCCTTGATGTGGAGATGCCAGAGATGAGTGGACTTGATTTGCTTAGAACTATGAGTAAAAGGCCTCATGTAATACTCACCACTTCTTCTACTAAATATGCAATTGAGGCATATGATTTGAATGTTATAGACTACCTCGTGAAGCCCATAGAGCTTCCCAGGTTTGTAAAAGCAGTAGCTAAAGTGCAGGAATACAAAGATTCAGATACTGATTTCACAGTTGAAAAGGAATATTTTTTCATTAAGAAGAATTCGGTACTTACAAAAGTTCTTATTAAGGACATTTTATGGATTGAGGCCTTAGGGGACTACATACAATTACATACCAGGGAACAACGTTTTATAATACATTCCACCTTAAAGTCCCTCGAGAATAAATTGCCATCTAATAAATTCGTTCGAATTCATAGAAGGTTCATAATTCAGCTGAATAGTGTTAGGGCTGTTGAAGGCACAACTGTTTATATTGATGAAATGTCCATTCCTGTTGGTGCAGTATACGGTGATAATTTCATGAAGAGATTGAATCTTTTACATTAACCCTTAAAGATTCTTTTCTTTAGCCATATAAATTAATGGTTCAACGATTTTTCTTAGTTGTAAGCTGGTTGCGGGCATAAACTTGCTGTATAAATTTTAAAACCAAAAACAAATTATGAAAAAAGTGATTTTAATTTTAGCAATTGCTATGATAGGAAGTGTTTCCTATGCCCAGACTGTAAAGGAGGAAAATGTACCATCAGCTGTAAAAATGGAATTGGTAAAAAAATACCCAAGCGTTAAGGTAGACAAATGGGAAAAAAGGGATGGTGATTTTGTTGCAAAATTTGATGAGAACAGTACAGCAACCTGCGTGGTGATTGATGCTAAAGGAAATTGGCTCAAGAGTAAATCTCATATTGAAGCTTCGATGTTGCCGAGACAAGCTAATGATTACATAACTGCTAACTATAAGGGTAAAACAGTATCTGAAGCTTGGCAGGTTAATCATGCTTCGGGCAAATCTGGCTACGAGGCTAAGGTAGGTGAAACTGTTTTGGTTTTTGATTCGGCCGGAAAGTTTATTAAGACAGAAAAGAAATAGTATACATATTGGTTAGTTAATAAGGGCCTGTAATGAATGCATAATTTGTTACAGGCCTTTTTGGTCACAACAATTTAATTTTAATGTATTATGAAATACCTTGTTCTTTTAGGCAGAATTTGTTTTTCTGCTATTTTCATGTTAACTATAATGAGCCATTTTAAATATGAAACGATAGTATATGCTCAATCACAGGGAGTCCCACTCGCTGAATTCCTTGTTCCATTATCATGTATTATAGCTTTCACAGGCGGACTCAGTATTTTGTTGGGCTATAAAGCTAAAATTGGAGCAGCGCTCATAATTATATTCCTTATTCCTGTTACATTTTATATGCATGCTTTCTGGAAAGTTGCTGAACCTATGCAACAACATATGCAGATGGTTAATTTTATGAAAAATTTGTCTCTATTGGGTGCTGCTTTGCTTATCTCATATTTTGGCTCAGGGCCGTGCAGCATTGACAACAAAGGGATTAAATAAACATGTTGAGAAGTGCTTATACTTTTACCATAGGGGTAATTAAATAACCGGAAGCAATAGCTAATAACAATAATATTATCAGGCACCAAAAGAACGTTCCAATTGTAGTAATAACAGGTGCAACTACATCATCTTTTTGTTTGTTAGGTTTTGAAATGCTAGGTGCAACTAAAGCAAATGCAAATATCAGGCCCAGTAACAATAAAGAAAGCCACGATGTGCCCGAAATGTTAGGCCCGAAAGGTATTAACCACAATTGGCCCGCCCATAATAAAAGGAAAATAACCACGAAAAATAGCCAAATTGTTCCCCAAGGCCCGTTATGCTTGAATCCAACTGAGAATATAAGGGAGATTAACAATGCAATAAGGAAAGCTGCTACTATACCAGATATATACATGATGATATTGTATTAGGTTATTCGTTTATTTTAGAGTTTTCTTCCATTTCAAACTTGATTTCCTGGTTTGGTTCAAAGTATCTACCAATAGTTGATCTGGCCAGCAGGTAACTTATGGTAGATTCAGACCCTTGGTTTGGGTTTATTTGTTTTTCTTCCACCCCATCATAGCATCCGCCAGTACCAGGGTCATAAAGGGCCTTATGTAGATGATTGTTTCCTGTAAACCAGCTAAAGGCAATTTCCATTTTGTGTAAATAGGTATCCTCTCCAAAAGCATCGTAAAATTTACTTAAAGCCATAATAGTATAAGCAATGTCAGCTGGCTGTTCACCATAATGTGTTGTTTCTTCTCCTTTCTGCATCCAGCCTTTATTGGAGATTATCTTTATGCAGTCATCACTAAATATTTGAGATAACAGGAAGTCAAAGGACTCTTTGGAAATATTCTTAAACTCTTCTTCATTTGTTTCAAGATAAGCGCATAATAACGCTTCAGGTAAAACACTGTTTGCATATGTAAAATAATTCTCGAACCATTCCCATCCCTTTTCAGACTCGTGCCTGTACATTTGTACTAATTTATTGGCTAGTGCTATTATACAAAGTGTAGTTTCACGCGATTTCCATTTAATATTTGAGTAGTATAATCCCTTGACTAAAAAACCCATTGCACGTGTTGAATGTATGGTGTTGATACGGTGCAGTGCCAGGCGCATTATAGAATTAATATCTGTTGTTAGCTTTTTTGGTAGAAGGTCACTTTTAGAAATTGCATAACCCAAGGCCCAAATTGCTCTTCCATTAGCATCAGCCAAATTGGTGGTTCTGTTCTGATCGGTAAAAGCTCTTTGCCTATTAACATAATTTAAAAAATACCCCTCGGGCTGAAGACAATATTTTATGAAATTGAAGTATGTCTCAATATAATGCAGGTTGTTTTTATCTTTTGTCTGTTCATAATGCTGGCACATTATAATTAGCGCTCTTGAATTATCATCAAGTGTATATCCGGAATGAATGTCAGGCTCAACTGTTTTAGCAAATTGAATTACTCCGAATTCATCCGTCATTTCTTTTAAATGGGTAAGATTTATAGGGAATAAAGTGATATTGTTTATCATTTGTATAGATTTGCTTGTAAGCGTAGCGTAAGTAATTATTTACCTGGTTATTTGCGCAAGATAATATGCTGAGTTTCCTAATCTTTGAAGTATTCGCTGAACTACTATTTAAAAACTGTGAATTCGAAGTAAAATTGAGTTTAACGTATTGATTAGGTCGTTAAAGCCCATTTTTAGAAATTGTAGTTTGATATTGTTCAGTATATATTAGCCGAAACAAATATTATGAAAGCACATAAATACTACATTATTATTTTATGTATACTACTAATATCTTTTAGCGACGGGAACCACAGAAAACATAAGACAGGGTGGGGGGACAGGCAATTAAATGGCAAGGTGAAATCATGCAAGATGCTTCAGTTTCACGCCATTCTTGCATCAGGAACTATATCAAAGGAAAGTAAAAGCCCGTATTATGAAAGCTACTGTATCTTCGATTCAAATGGCAATGAAATTGAATCGGGCGGGCATAGTTATCAGGATAAAACATCAACTAAGATCATTAATACATATGAGCCCCATGGATATTGTATTAAAACCATAGCTTATCAATTTAATGGAAAGGATACTGCTATTCAGGCAACAACAAACAAATTTGATGATAAGGGCAATAAGATTGAAAGTGAATTGTCCTTGCTTTCCGGAACTGATAATGTAAATACACCCGTAAAGGCAATTTATAAATACGATTCATACGGTAATTTAATACAGTGGCACTATATAAAAGGAAACGATACTATTCCTCCTATGGACGTGTATACTTATGATAATGATGGTAATTTACTTGAGGATGATTATTATAACGCGACTGATAATATACAAACCAGGACAATGAATTCATACGATGCAAAGGGAAGTAAATCAAATACTACTGAGTATTGGTATATTAACGAACCAGGCTTAAGGAAAAAAGCAGTGTGCCGGTATGATGAACATGGCAATATTATTGAAGCTATTGAATACGATGTTTCCGGAAAGTTATTGGCCAAAGGAACATTTACTGTTTATTATGATAAGAGAGGTAATTGCGTAAGGCAAATAGAATACCTGAATAATAAGCCGGTTTCTATACTTGAATGTGAAATTGTTTATTATCCGTAATAAAAGCTGGGAATCCTGGATCGGGGTTATTTGTAAACTAATATTTCTATCAGAATTTTATTTATCAAAGGCGTCCAGCATTCTTTCCACTTGCGGAAAAGAAGGTTCAAATAACCTTTTGGCATATTGTTTCACCTCTTTGCTGGTTAGCCTTGAATGGTAATATTTTATGTTAAGTAACTTTAATTACCTGCTTTTTAGCCTTATATTTTTATATGCCCATTTCGTAAGCATATTCATATTTGTGGAGTTCATATTGTACTCTATCAATTTCATCAAATAATACTGATGCATAATTCTTTATTGGAACTCTCTTTTGTCCCTGACTATTTGAAAAAACAACATCATTACTTATTTGGAACTTACCGGTCTCTTCTTCAGCTTGTGGCTCAACTGAGTGAATGTAGCACCAATTTGTATTTTCATTTGAATGAAATGATTTGAGAGCTTCTTTTTGAGCCCGGGCTATTGGTTTCCATTCATTATAGGATTCTAATGTGTTTTCCATTGGATGGCTGAAAGCGTGGCCTATTGAAATTAAATATCCTATTCCCGACTCCTTCACACCCTCAATTAGCGCATGTGTAATGTCAACATGTTTATTTGGCTTTTCTATCACAGGTTCATGTGCACAAATAACTATATCATGCCCTTTAGTGTGCCTGACTATATCTTCTTTTTTAGTAACATCGCCAGCTACCACTTTTAAGTTAATGTGTATTAGCTCGAATTCTTTTTCGGTGCGGGCTATCACTGTAACATAGTAACCTCTTTTAAGAGCTTCTTCTGCTAACCTGCGTCCGGCTTTGCCGGTCGCTTTGAACAACGCAATTCTTGGAATGTGCATATTGTTAATTTTTGATGATTATTCTTAGTGAATTATATGCAAGGTAGAACGTATTGCTATGCTGTGTTTTTAGTTTTCTATGAATGCGTTGAAACCGAACTTAAACTGAGTGTTCATTGCGGTGAACTTTATTATGGCCTTGAATGCTAATAAAAAAGGCTGGTGCAATTAGCACCAGCCTTTTTACAACTTAAGGTGAACAAGCTTTATTATAGTTTAACGAATTTCTTAACAACATTCATGTTGCTGTTATTTAGCCTGATGAAATAATCACCAGTCTTCAATCCATCTAAAGGAAGCGTTGTGTTGCTGTTCGTAATTTCAAATGATGCAACTTTTTGGCCTAATACATTATATATATCTGCATATAATGCACCTGTGCTTCCGGTATTGTTCTGTATATACAAGCTATTGGAGGCAGGGTTAGGGTATACAACAATGCCATCATTAATTACTGCTGTCGCCTCATTAATCCCGGTAACCGTACTTTGATCGAATACTGCAAAAGGGCTCATAGATGTTACGCTTGCTCTTTCTATTGTATACATTCCACCTGAAACTGCTACTGCAGTCATACTATCATTTATATTATCCCATGCACCGGCTGTAAAGTGTGAAATATAATCGCCTTTATGTACGAAGCCATTCACTTCAGTTGCAGCTTGCCATGTAAGTTGCATAGTAGCATTGAGGCCAGATGTGATACTAGTTTCAAAATACCAGGTTGAATTTACCATTGGTTCTGTAGTTGAGAGTAGGCTACCAGTTGTTCCATTTGAATATACACCGGTGGATGCACTTACTCCAACTGTTCCAATTGCTGAGCCCGTGTTAAGGGTTATGCTGGCAGGAGAGTAATAGGAAGCTGTACCTACAGGGAAATTTGCTGCAGTAGAAATTGCCGCATTCATTGTCAAATATCCACCAGTACCTGTAATTACATATGAATTGATATTATAACCCGTTATATTGCCAGTAGCCGCAATTTGTAAATTATGACTGCGCACATCCACATGGCCTGAAATAAAGCCTAAGGTTCCATTTACAACAAGGTCAGACCCAAGTCTTACTGAACCGGCGGCGCCTATATTAACAGTAAAATTGTTTACCGTATTTCCAGCTGAAAAGAAAGACAGGGAATCGGTTGTGGAATTTGCTGCTGTGACAGATACATTGGAAGTAGAGGTGGACATTACTAAACCGCTGCCTGCTGCTGCTATATCACCATTTATTGAAAGGTTATGAGCATTAAGAACCAGCACGCCTGTTGCAAGGTTAAGGGTATCAACTGTTAAATCACTACCCATAGTTACAATATTGCCGCTATTTATATTTAATTTAAAATAGCCAATGCTTCCGGACAATGGGATAGCAGTTGTTATAGATGATGTTGCTTCAATGTCAAGGCGTGACTTTGTATTTACCTTAAGTACACCGGTGCCACTATAACTTCCATTAAGGGTTAACATTACTCCATCAATGTTAAACGTATTTCCGCTGCTAACCTTAAGGGTTCCGTCTATTGCAAGATTAGTTCCCAAGATAACTGTGTTGGTTGGTCCTAAATTTAATGTGAGGTTGTTTAACAATTGAGAGCCCGAAGCGAAATAAATGGGTACAGTCAATCCTCCCGTTGTATTAATAATTAAGTTTGCATTTGCGTCACCCATAAAGGTACCATAACCATATACTTGCCCATTTAATGTTAAGTTATAGCCATTAAGCGTCAGTGAGCCGCTTGTTAATTTAAGAGAATCATTCAAAGTTACATTTGAGCTTAAGGTCACACTATTTGTTGGAGTTACATTAACCGTCACCTTTCCTAAACCTGTACCGCTTAGTTCCATTCCTGATGTTGTACTTGAGCTCGTATAGTTTACATCATAAACGGATGAAAGGTTTAGCGTACCACCACTAACTGAAATAGAGGCACCGTTAATATTAACTACTGAGTTACTCCCCATAGTGAGGGTTCCTCCGGTTTGTATACTAATAATGCCTGTTAAATTAAGGGCATTATTTATAGTAACTGTTCCGGTTGAGCTTAGTCCGGCAACAGCATTAGTTAGGTCATTCACTACCATAGAACCTGTAAAAGACAATACAGCTGCTGAGTTCAGCACTAAGCTATTAATCATGATGCTACCTGCTCCTGTTAGAGTACCTGTTGTTACTATAAGGCTATCGGTTGCAGCAGATGACAATGTGCCCGCAATACTTAATTGAGAAAGTACACCATTCAGTGTAATAGTACTATCCATAGTTACAGTTATACCTGATCCAATAGTAACTTGGTCAAGTGTACTAAGGGTACGTGGTGGTACCGTACCACCCCATGTTAATGTACTGCTCCATTTGCCTGTAGCAACGGCTGTGTATGTGGCTCCCCAGGATAAATTACTACTTAATGCTGCTGCCAACAACACCAAGCCGATTTTAATTGTTTTAGATAGATTAGTTTTCATGATTTTGTTTTTTATTTAGAATTATGAATTAGTTCATGGGAGCAAACTTATATGTAGTTTGCCCTTTGTAATCGGCTTTTCGATGAACTATGTTTTTTTTTCTTTGAACGACTTTATTTCTTCAGACAATAAGAAAGCCCAGGCATTTAAATGCCTGGGCTTTCTTTAATTACAATTTTATTTACTGTTTTCTGATCCTGATTTAGCACCTGTTTTAGTACCTTGAGCAGGGGCCTTTGGTATTTTTGACTGGTGCTCATGTTTTTCCTGCTCTTCACGTTCTTTCCTACGCTCAGGTTGGTCTCTTTCCCTGGAAGGCATTTTCTCATTATTGCCATCGTTATTGCTTCTTTGGGTTTCTTCTCCCTCATCAGTAGCATAAACTTCTTCCCTTTCATCTGATTCGTCGTACTGATCCTTATCCAGGGAATTGTTTTTTTTGTTATACTTCTGATCATCCTTCTTTTCTGAATTTACTTTATCAGAGTTTTGAGATTGTTTCTTTTTATCATCCTGTTTTGAGCCTTGTTGACTTTGGCTGCTTTGATGATTCTTTTGTCCATTTTGATTCTTTTGATTGTCTTTCATGGTTTTGCTTTTTTAATTATTATAATTATGAACGAATTTCCGTGTTGTTTATAAATGTTTGCCACCCATTTCTTCATCCTCTTCAATACCTACGCTTGATAAGGACTCACCGTTAAGGCAAGATGCAGTTACGTTAGTTAAAGTTTTATCAGCTTTTTTTCTTCTTTTAGTGTATCTTCCAACAAGCCGGCCACTTTGCTTAGTTTTAGCTTTTCAGCAAATGCACGTAAGGTGCCATAAGTTGCAATTTCATAATGTTCTACCTTTTGAGCGGCAGATATTATACCAGCATCCCTAATAGGTCCTTCTTCAGTTTCTGACATTATTTCATCGGCTTCTTCAATTAAACCAGCCATTGCAGGGCACTTTTTAGCTTGAGGTTTTAAGGAAAGAATTTGAAATATCTTCTCAAGCCTTGCAACATGGTTTTCAGTCTCAGAAAGGTGGCTTTCCAATGCATTTACCAAATTGTCATCACTTGCTTTTTTCGACATTTTGGGTAGTGCTTTAGTCATTGCTTTTTCTGCCCAGTAAATATCTTTGATTTCATCAATGAAGAGTTCTTTTAGCCCTTCTGAATCACCATTGCCTTTGTTTGTTATCATATGTTTTAAGTTTTATGGTTATAAAATTATTATGTCGCAAAGATGGAATGCAGCCCTCCATTTTGCTTTATATATAAAACATTAAAATTTGTATAATTTTCTTATTGCTGTGCGAATGTTATTTACTCCTCTATTACATCGGCCTATGAGCGAACTATATAAGTTATACTAACTATTATACAATACTAAAATATAAGGCTGTGTATATACTTGTGGTGTACCAATATAAATACTAATACCTATTACTAAAATGAAAACAAAATCTGGAAAATCCGAAAGTAGATCACATTTATCACCATCTGTGCCAAAGCAAAAACCAGTAACTAAAGAAGGTAAGAAAGCAAAAGTGAAGAAGGTGATGAAGGAATGGAAGGAAGGTGAATTGAAAACTAACGCAGGTGAGGCTGTAACAGACCAAAAGCAAGCAATAGCAATTGCTTTAAGTGAGTCAGGACAAAGCAATAAGGATAAGAAGAGAAAAAGGAGAAAATAAATAACAGCGAAGTAAATTGGTGTTCACCTTTTGTTTTAACCTACTTATCGAATAAGTAAATTGGTTAGTAACCTTAACATTTAATTTGGCACAAAATTGATAGTTATGATTGCAAAATTGAGACTATTTATTCAGCATGATTACAAAGGAGACTCGTTTACTATAAACAGTACCCGGAATACACCAAGTATAGTTTTTAAGCCACAGGATGGATTGCTAGAAATCAGGGGAAGTTCTTTTCCTGAAGATGCAGGCAGTTTCTATGCTCCTTTGATAGACGCAATATCAAAGAACTCACATAATATTTCATACCCTTTAACCGTAAATATTTCTTTAGAGAGTTTTAATGGTCCGTCATCAAAGTATCTCTTTTATATTTTCAGGCTTCTTGAGATTGTGCATTTATTAGGCAGCAAAGTGGTTATTAATTGGTACTACGCCGAGGATAATGATATATATGTTGCAGGAATTGAATATAAGAATGTTACAAAAATTCCATTCAATTTAAAGCACAAAAACAATAAGATAAATTATAAGGATTGCATATAAAAGGCTGCAAAGTTTTACACAATGAAAACGTTAACATACCTTGCTAAGCCCAGAAGTACAAATGACTCAGATGCTAAACTATCATCTTCCTGGACTTTGGATACCGGCTCTTCAGAAGTAGAGTTTACCATTAAGTGCTTAGGTGTTTTTGTTAAAGGTTCATTTAAAGGTTTAAATGGGGAGATTTTCTTTGATGGAAAGAACTCAGTCTATAGTAATATAAATGCATCCATAGATGTAAATACGCTTAGAACTGGTATCCTTATTCGTAATAGAATTCTTTCACATTCAACATATTTCGATGAACGTAAATATCCTCAAATCACATTTCGATCTGAAAATATAACCCGTTTCGGGAGTGGATATAAAGCAAATGGCAATTTAATAATGAAGGGCAATTGGAGGCATAAAACGATTCCATTCATCTTTGAACAAAAAGGGAATATAGGAATATTCAAAAGCAAATTTATTCTGGACAGGCTTGACTTTGATATTGGTAAAAGAAATTCCATTATTGCAAATACGGTTAAAGTAAAATTAACTGCTATCGCAATAAAGAACGAATCTATTAAGTAGTGAATTGGCCAATTATTGCAAGACAGGTAGGTAGGTAAGTTCAAATAACTACTTCTGTAACAAGTAGTAAAACTAAGATTACAGTAAAGACCCCTGTATATAGCATTAGAAAATCTTTTATGCTATGCTCCTCGTTAGCATACATTGAGCGCATTTCGTCAAGTATTACTTTTAATATTTTATTTTTCTTCTGAATTTCCATGATCCCAGATTTGAGTCTTCAATACAAAATTCATTCATTACGCTGTTTCGGTAAACATATATTCGACAGATGCGGTGTTTTGTATAGGTGTATAATGGAATTCGATTTTTTAAATGATAGTATTGTTAATGGCAATGTTTTAAAGGGAAATTGTATAAGTAACAATGACTATTATAAACGGCTATTGGCTTTACCAGTGCCGATATTTGCACTTGTGAAATTACTCACAAATTAAAACTAAATAATATGGAATACAGAAGGGAATTTAACGACACAGTAGTATCGGAAAACCGAGTTGTAAGTGGAATATTCAAAAACCGTGAGAGTGCGGAGAAAGCATACAATATGCTTTTGGAGAAAGGATATACTCGGGATGAAATCAACCTGGTTATGTCAGATGAAACTCGTAAAAAGCATTTTTCTGACAATGTTGGAAAAATCGAAATCGGGACAAAAGCTGCAGAAGGTACCGGAAAGGGTTCTGTTATTGGTGGCACTGTTGGTGCAATTGCAGCTATTGCAGTAGCAATAGGAACTAGTTTTGTTATTCCGGGCTTAGGAATTATTATTGCAGGGCCGATTGCAGCTGGTTTAGCAGGCGCCGGCGCAGGTGGTATAGCCGGGGGGATAATTGGAGCTTTAATTGGAGCGGGAATTCCGGAGGAACGTGCTAAGCTTTACGAATCTGGGATAAAGGAAGGCCGTATAGTAATAAGTGTTCACCCTCATAATGATATAGATGCTTTATACTTTGAAGAGCATTGGAATAATAACTAGGTGATACATTTATTCTTAATTAGGGTTAAAAATGCATTTGCATCTTTAACCCTAATTATTTACTAAGATATGGACATTCATGATTTTATTGAACATTATCCCACTTCAGGCTCAACTTCAGCTGGTGCAAATTTTGCTGTAGTAAGCGATGCTTAGTTTAGAATATATTAACATGAAATGCTGAAAGAAAGTCTCCAACCCTTCTCCTTGCGGTTTCTTCACTGTCTGCTTCACCAATTACCTCGGTAATTTTTGAGTCTTGTATTTTGTAGTAAATCCTGTCTATTCCCAATGTGTTTTGGTATTCTATAAAGCCTTCAGGAACCGCAGGTATTTCGCCACAATTTTCCCGTATTTCATCTTCCCCGATTTTATAAAGAAAATAGTTCATAATATTTGTATTTTAAAATGTGAAATAAATAATTAGCGGAAGAAGAATCTTCCGCTAATTATGGCAAACAATTAAAGACCAGAACTGTTCCTATCCGAATCTGTTCGGTTAGAATTTTTGCTGTCTTGCTTACTTTCAGATTGACTCATGGAACTGCCACTCCCTGAGTTGCTTGAAGAATTATCGCGTTGGGAAGATATCTCTCTGCCCGACTTGCTTGAGCCGCTTTTACGGCTGTGAGAGGATTTGTGTCCTCTGCTTGATGCGTGTTTCATATTTTATTTTGTTAAATTAATAATTGAATCGTAACCAAATTTAAACCCAAAAAACAGGAAGTTATAAGCTTATTCGGTAAAGCAATATATATAATAGGTAAAGTAAGTATTTAGGCCATTAGTAAGCTATGACTAGAAAGTATAAGGCATTTACCTATAAGAACCAATTGACGAACGAATATTGGTTAATGAAAGTTAAGTGACGATGTAATTTCCGCATTTTATAAGAATAAATGAACTCATTAGTCGATGTTTTATATCATGTTTATTTTAAAAAAAGCAGTGTATTATGCTGGCAATACAAACTACTTATTTTTGTTTTTTTTGCACTTTGTTCTAATAGCTTACATGCGCAAGAGAATAAGCCTGCCTATATGTTAAGAGCCTATGAGGATAATGATTGTTTTAATACCTTGGGTGGGTGGACGGATAGAGCATATACAGCAGGTCAGCAATGCAACTTTTACTATAATATTAAACCTAATCCTAAATTTTTCCTTGCCAGGTGGTTTCCAAAAGCGGGAGATAGTAGTGTAAATACGTGCAGCCTTGGCCTAATGCAAATAATATATACCCCGCAGGATCTTAGAACCAGTTATTATTCACCTAATGATTATCCATATTCAGGGGCTTTTGTAGGTGAATATTCCGTATACTCTTATAACCCTGAAAGAAAATATGACTTGCAAACTGAATTGATACTTGGGGCAATGGGGCCAATTACTTTGTCAGGTAATTGCCAAATTTGGCTTCATTCTTTACTTCACGCTCCTATTCCCATGGGGTGGGATAACCAATTGAGGAATGCACCCCTGCTTAATATTAATTCAAGCTTTGAGAAAGGAATTTATTGCAGGAAATATGTTGAGGTGATTGGAAATGGGCAGCTTTTTGCAGGAATTATGCAGGATGAGTTGGGAGTGGGTGCAAGCTTATTAATGGGTGAAATGGATTCATATTTTGATGGATTCATGAGCCATTATAATGGCTTAAGTAGTAAAAATAAAAAAGCTTTAAGGAAGGTTCAATTATATTTTACGATTAGTGCAGGCGCGCAATATGTATTATATAATGCAATATTGCAAGGGGGACTTTTTGCACCTGCACCTAATGTAAAAGTTAATGTTAGTAATCAGGAAGGGACTGTAGAATACATACGCAAGCCTTATCAGCCCATTAAATATAGTTGAAAATGCTGCCTGTGGCCCTGTATTTGTATACTCGCCTATATGCGTGTCTTTTACACAAACTTACTCTACTCCGGTATTAAAAGGTGTTTACAATTGCAAATTTGGCAACGTATCAATTTATTATTCATTTTAGAATATTATTGCTTCCTTAAATATAGATCACCATTTTTAGTTGTAATAATAAGTATTGAATCATGTTGTAAGGAATATTTTCCGGTATAGTTTATATAAAGGGAGAATGGATTTTCGCTCCCATCACAACATACTTTTGTGCAATCGTTATTGGTAAGCGTAATAATTGAGTCGGTAAGAGAAGCAATTGTTCCCCAGCATTTATTGATGTCTAAATTATATGTAGTATATGTTCCTGAAATGGTTAGGTAATATTCCTTTTCTCCCTCGGGAACCATTGTCTTTTCTGTTGTCTCAATCTTTTCAAGCTTCCACTTTCCTGTCAACCCGTCAAGTTGGGCGTGCATTAATGTTGTAATGCATAATAATAGCAATATGAGCAAATTCTTCATGTTTTAATAGCATTACAAATTTGATGAGTTTAATTGCTAAAGCCTTATACTTTAGGCAGAAGGATAGATATAATTGAGCGTGGTGTTTGATGGAGCAATGGAGCTATTGCGCATTATTGACAACCGACGTTATTTTAGTATAAAGTGTGCTTGTATTAAATGGTTTTGATACGTAACCATTCATACCTACCTTATAGCACTTTTCTTCTTCGCTATGCATTACATGCGCTGTCATTGCTATAATGGGGGTATCACATTTGGGCTTGGATAGGTCATTCCTGATACGCTGGGTAGCTTCATAACCATCCATTTCTGGCAGTTGTATATCCATTAATACTACATCAAAATCTCCTTTCTCTAGTTTTTCAATCGCAGCTTTCCCATTTTCAGCTACCTGCACATTACACCCCCAATCGCCCAGCACTTTCTTTGCCAGCAACTGATTCATTGCGTTATCCTCTACCAACAAAATTTTCACGTCTTTTAAATTACCATTGGCAGATATAGCTTTAACATCTTCATGTATATGCTTGGCCATACCTTTTTCATAGCTAATGCGAAAACTAAAACATGAACCTTTTTCTTCAGTACTGCTAACGGAAACACTTCCGCCTTGCAACTCAATTAGCTGTTTTACTATAGCTAATCCCAACCCTGTACCGCCATATTTTCTGGCTGTATCATTATTTGCCTGGGTGAATGCATCAAAAATTGTAGATAGTTTATTGGCTGGTATTCCAATGCCTGTGTCTGTTATAAGGAACTCAAGCAATACATCTTCCTTATTATCTGAGATTAAATTTGCTTCAATACTCACTTCGCCATGCGGGGTGAATTTTATTGCATTTGCTGTGAGATTAAGCAATACCTGGTTAAGCCTTGTAGGATCACCAATAAGTGAATCAGGTATATTCTTATCTATTCGGGTATTTATTTTAATTGCTTTTTCTATTGCCTTAGGCAACATCAGATCAGCACATAAGGAAACGATGTGGGATAATTTGAATTCTCTTTGTTCAATCGGTATTTTACCTGATTTAATCCTGGAGAAATCTAAAATATCATTTATAATAACCAGCAAATTCTCTCCCGATGTTTTAATGGCATCAAGGTATTGCTGCTGTTCGCGGTTTAAAGGAGTCTTCAGTATAACATCTGTAAAGCCTATTATGGCATTCATAGGTGTGCGTATCTCGTGGCTCATATTTGCCAGAAACTGCTCACCTATCTTCTTGGCAATTTCAGCGCTTTCCGCCCGGGCCCTCTCATCCTGTAATTGGGCTTCTGCTTTTTTCTTCTCAGTAACATCACGAATAATAGATATCATTTGCATACGCCCGTCAGCAAATAAATTTCTAACTGTATACTCAATATTTACAATCCTTCCATCCTTACGCATTATCTTAGTTTCACCTGTACTCTGTTCTCTTTCACCAGATATCCGCTGGCGAAGCCTTTCAGTGAGAGCTGCTTTTTCATCTGCCGGTATAATATCTAAAAACGATTTCATACCTAATATCTCTTCACGGCTATAGCCATATATATTGCAAACTGCATCGTTTACATAAACAATCTTTTCAGCAGATGTTATGGATACGCCTTCACCCATTTCACTCTGGGTTTTTAGCAGTGTTTCGTACAGGTCTCTTTGACTGCGCAATGCTTCTTCCGTATTTTTCTCCTCATATATTTCCATCTGAAGGTCGTCTATCATCTTATTAAAAGATGTTGCCAGAATACCTATTTCATCTTTCGAGTAAACTTTAGCCCTCTCACCAAAATCAGCATTCGATACGTTATTGGCAACACGCACAATTTCATCTATTCCTTTTGAAATAGCCCTGCTGACGGATATGGTGAGGAATAACCCGGTAAACTCTACCGTCATGGCAATGCAAAAAAGGATAGTCAATACCAGTCCTTCAATCCATCTTGAACCTTCACCGAGTGTAAATGAAAAATTGTCTTCTAATACTGTAAGCTGTTCGTTAAGCAGATCAATTTCATCTATGGTTTGGTTAATTTTATCAGTAGTTGTAACGCCCGATGTAACTTGCACACGAAGCCTGTTTCCCAGGTATTCCAGTTGTTCTATCAGCTTATCTCCTTCTGTCCATATCCCTATTGCTTTACTTAAATAAGATACGGAATGAAACCTGGTTAATAGCTTTATAGCTCCATCAATATCATCAGGGTGAACGCGGCCTTCTGTAAAACCTTCGCGGGCAATAGCTAAATCAGGGTTTGGCTTAAGTAATTCCATCCTGGTTTTATGATCGCCCATTGGCACTTTCAAGTGACTTAGGTAGGCCTGAAAATCTTTCTCATTGTGTGTATAACCGTATTTGGTAAGATTGTATACGGCATCCTTTTCCGCCTTCGACCATAAGCCTTCGGCCCCCACCAATGCGCGGGTGGAAGACAGTGTATGTATCATGAATGAAAGTGTGAAGAGTTCAACTGCTATTAACAGGGCCATTATACCCATTACGAAGTAAAGCTTCTTTTTAAGCGATACATTTTTTAGCCAGTTAATAACAAGAAAGCCTTTCATCTTGAATAGTATTGGGGATTTACTACAAGAAAATAAATCAGAACAAATTTAAATTGAAAACAAATATAGAAGAGTATTTTTCTGCATATGCCAATTTCTTAATTTCTTATACAGCTATTTAAAAAAAAGGTTACGCAGGTAATGTTATTAATAAACTTAGTATGAAATTTTAATGTACGGCTGTTTTTTTCTGTTAAAATTTGCAATTTAATGCAATTTAAATAGATTGATTTACAGTGTATTGTATTGTTGCGAATAATAATGATATAATATTGGAGGTTTACGAAAGTGCAATTGACTGTAACATTTTTGTATCATTGGCGGTAGAAATTGATATAACCCGCATTTATATGAATTGCATAATTGTAGATGACGACGACGCATCAAGGAAAGTAATAACCCACTTAGCGAATCAAATAGACTTTTTAACGGTTGTTACAACCTGTGCTAATCCTATTGAAGCTATGAAAGTACTTCAGAAGGAAGATGTAGACCTAATGTTTCTTGATATTGAAATGCCTGAAATGAGTGGCATGGATATGTTAAAAACTATGGAACAAAGGCCACAGGTTATACTTACCACATCACATAAAGAATATGCACTTGATGCTTACGACCTGAATGTCGTAGATTACCTGGTTAAGCCTGTTGAATTGCCCAGATTTATAAAGGCAGTGAATAAGGCCAAGGAACATGCTGGTTCGGAGGATCAGGTTAGTACAGCTTACGATTACTTCTTTATTAAAAAAGATTCGGTACTTACCAAAGTTCCTATTAAAGACATTCTTTGGATTGAAGCCCTTGGCGATTACATTACTATTCATACCAAAGACCAGCGCTTTGTACTTCATACCACTCTTAAGTCGGTAGAAAGCAAATTGCCTTCAGATAAATTTATACGTGTGCACCGTTCTTATATTGTTCAAATAGACAATGTGAAATTGGTTGAGGATACAACCATATTTATAAATGATGTATCGATCCCGGTTGGTGCACTTTACAAGGAACATTTTATGAAGCGGCTAAATCCCTTGCAATAGGAAATAGTTTCACCTTTATATTTTACCCGTTCACGGGTTGTTTAACCCTTTTCACCGAAAAGATCTTTCAATACTTGTCAATAAGAAATACCTTGTAGGCAAGGTAATGTGCATAAAATCAATACCTAACGAACTGAAATACACCTTTTTGCTATGAGTGGTTATAAACAAATGAAGCCCATTAATATTCTGTTGGTTGAAGATAACCCTGCCGATATTAGGCTAACGCAAGAGGTATTTAAAGAAGGGAGGATAAAGAACTTGTTGAATATTGCAATGGACGGTGAAGAAGCATTAAAATATTTACGAAAACAGGACAAACATTTAAATGCTGAAACCCCCGACCTGGTATTGCTTGACCTGAATTTGCCAAAAAAAGATGGTAGAGAAGTATTAGCTGAAATAAAGGCCGATGCAAGTTTGAAAATGTTGCCTGTAATAATACTAACCACTTCGGCTGCTGAACAGGACATTATGAACACATACGCTAATCACGCTAATTGCTATATAATGAAACCTGTTGATCTTGCACAATTCATTAACGTGGTTAGGTCTATTGAAGAATTTTGGCTCACCGTTGTTAAATTGCCTAATAAAGAGGAGTAGGGAATAATTTTATGAAGAACCTAAAGGATTATGCTAAGTATTTACGTGAAAATTGCCTTAAGGAGTATGCAATAGAGTATATCAATATACTTAAGTCACTGGATATTCCATTGCTAAAATTAGCTGTTGAAAAAGGCCTTATAAAAGATATTGGTGATGAAGAAAGTATAGAAAGAACGACTAAGAGCCAATACGATTATTTCCTATCTATAGAAGATGGGAGTATATACCAGAAGGCCAATATTAATCTTCGTAACTGGGAAGAAGATAAAATTCCGGGGATACGAAGGAATGAAATTCTGCCATCTGACCTTATACTTATTTATGTAGCACAAAAGAAAGCTATTTTAAAATTTTTACCACGATTTATAAAAAGTTCCGAGGAAGCTGCGAGTATTATTACTGAGCTTGAAACCTGTTATATGACCTTGCAGGATCAGGCAATGAAGCTTTTATTCAAAATACAGCAAGAAACCGAAAGACAGCTACGCACAGCGGAAGAGCAGTTTAGGCTAATGGTAAAAAATGCCAAGGATTATGCCATGTTGATGCTGGACACTGAAGGCAACATTCAAACATGGAATGAAGGAGCAGAAAGAATAAAAGGATATAAGGCCGAGGAAGTAATAGGTAAGCCCATATCTATTTTTTATACCGAAGAAGATAATAAAAAAGGTATACCTGCCCATAACTTAAAGGTGGCCAGGGAAAAAGGAGATTCGGAAGTGGAAGGCTTACGCGTTAGAAAAGATGGAAGCACATATTGGGCAGATACAATGTATACTTCACTTTATGATGATGATGGGAAGCTAAATGGTTTCTTTAAAGTGACCAGGAATATTACGCCGCGTAAAAAAGCAGAAGGAGACCTAAAAGAGCTTAATAACTTTCTTGATTCTGTGTTAGAGAATATTCCGAACATGGTATTTGTAAAAGATGCTAAAGATTTAAAATTTGTGAGATTTAACAGGGCCGGTGAAAAGCTTTTAGGATATTCAAAACAAGACCTGCTTGGAAAAAACGACTATGATTTCTTTCCTAAGGAGCAAGCTGATTTTTTTGTTGACAATGATAAAGCTGTACTGGGTCAGCAAGATATTGTAGATATACCCGAAGAGCCAATAGATACTAAAAGGGGTACACGCTGGCTGCATACCCGGAAAATACCTATAATGGGCCCTAAAGGTAACCCCGAATACTTACTGGGCATTTCGGAAGATATAACAGAAATAAGGAATGCACAACTTGAGTTAGAGAAAAAGACAAAAGAGCTGGAACGTTCTAACACTGAACTGGAGCAGTTTGCATACGTAGCTTCACATGACCTGCAGGAGCCCCTTAGAACTGTGAGCAGTTATGTGCAGTTGCTTGCCAGCAGGTATCACGGTAAGTTAGATAAAGATGCTGATGAGTTTATTGATTTTGCGGTAGATGGCAGTAAGCGAATGAGGCTGCTGATTCAAAGCCTGCTTGAATATTCACGCGTTAATAGGGTAAAACCTTTCGAATGGGTTGATGTGAATAATGTACTAGACGAAGTGATGCTTGATATGCAGGACCAGATAAAAGAATCAGGTGCAAAAATAATTCATAACGGGTTGCCTAAAATACATGGCGACGTTGTGTTAATTGGCCAATTATTTCAGAACCTGATAGGGAACGCTATAAAATTCAGAGGTGATGAAATACCTGAAATTCACATATCAGCTAAAAAACAAAATGATAAATACTTATTCAGTGTAAAGGATAATGGCATTGGTATGCTGCAGGAATACGGTGAAAAAATATTTGTGATTTTTCAGCGATTGAATAACAGGAATAAATACCCCGGTACAGGAATTGGCTTAAGTATTTGCAAAAAAATTGTGGAGAGGCATGGCGGCAAAATATGGGTAGAATCGGAACCGGGTAAAGGTTCTAATTTCTTTTTTACAATTAAAGCGTAATAAAGTGGAAGATAAGATTAACATATTATTGATAGAAGATAACCCTGCGGATAGTGAGTTGGTGAGCATTTTCCTGAAAGGTGTATATGCAGGCAAGTCGACGCTTGCCACTGCAGATTCGCTTACAAAAGGAATTGAACTGGCAGAAAGAACAGAGTTTGATGTAATAATACTTGACCTAACCTTACCCGATAGCTGGGGTTTTGAAACTTTTAGTAAACTGCATACCAAAATACCTGATGTTCCCATAATTGTACTTACCGGCCTTGAGGATGAAAGAATGGGAGTTGAGGCAATGAAACTTGGCGCGCAGGATTTTCTTACCAAGGGTAAAATAAAGGGACGTGATCTTCAAAGATCAATTAACTATAGTATTGAAAGGCATAAGCTAATACAGTCACTGGCAGAGAAAACAAAGCTTTTGTTTTCTGAAAAGCAAAAACTGGCAGAAGCTCAAAAGCTTGCCCATATGGGCAGTTGGGAGGCTGATGTTGTTACAAGAAAAGTCACCTGGTCTGACGAATTATTCAGTATTCATGGTATTGAACCGCAAAGAGTAGAACTGAGTGAATCCATTCTTTCTTCATTTGTTCATCCTGATGATAAGGGATTTGTATTGACCGTTCTTGATGAAATTTTCAATAAGCGAAAGCCACGAACATTCACATATCGCATAATCAGGACGGACGGAAATGTGAGGGTATTAAGCTGTAGGGGAGAGGTAGTAACCAACGACAAGGGAGAATTAACTAAAATAGTAGGTACAGCGCAAGATATTACTGAAAAGGCCCAGGAAGAAGAAATGGAGAAGTTGTCTACTGCTGCTACAAAATCATATAACTCGGTTGTAATTACCGATGAGCATGGAAAAATAGAATGGGTTAATGAGGGATTTACTAAACTTACTGGCTATACATTAGAAGAGGTAAAGGGAAGTAATGGAGAATTACTGAGGCATGGCAGGGACACAGGTATTTCAGAAGGTACCAATTACATTAAAACAGTATTAGAAAAGAAAGAACCCATTACTTACGAGTATAAGAATTTCACTAAAAATGGCGATGAATACTGGACTATTACTACGCTTACACCCGTGCTTGGCGATAACGGGAAAGTGAAGCGTATTATTGCCATTGATTCTGATATTACCATGCGAAAAAAGATGGAAGAGGATCTTGTTCGCGCTAATAAAATTGCGGAACATTCCCTTATGAAAGGGAATATAGCCCTTGAGGAATTGATGAGGGCGAAAAGTGAGTTGGAAGAATCGATGCGCGTAAAAGAGCAGTTCATGGCTAATATGAGCCACGAGATACGCACCCCAATGAACGCCATAGTGGGCTTTACAGAACTCATAACAAAAACACCAATTACACCTGAGCAGAGGCAATATATTGATGCTATAAAAACATCGGGTGAAAACTTAATTGTGATAATTAATGATATACTTGATTTTTCGAAGATAGAATCAGGAAAGATTGCGTTGGAACAAATTGAGTTCAGTGTTTCAGAGGTATTGTCCACTCTTACTGAGCTGATGCTTCCCAAGTCGGTTGAAAAAAATATAACCTTATCAAAATCTATAGATAAGCGAATACCAGACAGATTACTTGGTGACCCAACCCGATTGAACCAGGTGCTTATTAACCTGGTAGGTAATGCAATTAAGTTTACCCAGAAAGGTGAAGTGAAGGTTGCAGTTGAATTGATATCTGATAACGCGGATTTGGTGAACTTACGGTTTTCGGTATCTGATACAGGCATTGGAATTCCACAAGATAAATTGCCTACTATATTCGAAGCCTTTACCCAAGCTGCATACGACACTACGCGCAAATACGGTGGCACCGGCCTTGGCCTTGCTATTGTTAAGCAACTCATAGAACTTCAGGGTGGAGATGTAAGTGTAAAAAGTGAATTGGGAAAAGGATCGGTATTCACCTTTACTATTGTATATAGAAAGAACCTGAGCCCCGAAGTGGCTAAAAAGCCAGTGCAGGATGCCAGTGAAACAGGAGAGTTTAAAGATTTAAAAGTTTTACTTGTGGAAGATAATGCCCTGAACCAGCTTTTGGCTAAAAAGGTATTGAGCGACTGGGGCTGGAAAGTTGACGTAGCAGAAAATGGACTAATAGCAACAGAGAAAGCTGAAAAAGGGGATGCAGACGTAATATTGATGGATATACAACTGCCAGAAATGGATGGGTATGAAGCCACACGTTATATCAGAAGTAAGCTACAGCCTCCAAAGTCTTCAGTGCCTATAATAGCTATGACAGCACACGCTATTTCGGGTGAGGAAGAGAAATGTTTCCAGGCGGGAATGGATGGCTATATATCAAAACCATTTAACCCGCAAAAATTATACTTAAAGGTGGCATCGGTATTAAATACCAGGGGTGGTAAAGTTATTCCGGTTAAAGAAAGCATAAAAACCACAACGGCTACTAATGGAAATCATAAGCATATAGATCTTACCTACCTTAAGAAATTGGCAAATGGAAGCAATGATTTTATAGCTCAAATGCTTACTCTTTTTATTGAACAAACTCCCGAAGCTATTGGGAAGCTGGAAAAGCACCTGCAAGAGCATAATTGGGATGCCTTAAGCAAAGTAGCTCATAAAATGAAACCCTCTGTAATGTTTGTTGGCCTAAAAGAAATAGAAAAGGACATAAAATCGGTTGAAGATTATGCATCGGAAGTTTCGCATACCGAAGAATTACCCGGCATGATTGCCCATATAAAAACCGTTTGTAACGAGGCTTTAAACGAATTAAGGGCTGAAATAGAGCATTTGGCTTAGTTTTTCTACCTCCTCCTTTTGGTACTTCACCCTTTACTAAAGCCTGTTCACCGAAATAGGGTAACCTTACCAGGTGTGCTCCGTATCTTTAACTAAAACGCACCAAACGCCATGAATAAGAAAGAGGCAATATCAGTGTACTTGGTAGACGATGACAGAATGTTTCTTTCGTCGCTGCGAAATACACTAACATCAGAATTTGAGTCAGAACTTGAAATATCCACATTCAATAATGGTGAAGAATGCTTAAAAAATGTGAACGGTAAACCGGATATTGTAATTCTGGACTATTATTTGAATGATGGTGATCATCCTGATGCAATGGATGGCTTAAAGGTATTACGAGAGCTTAAAAAGAAAGGTTCAAAAGATCTGATGGTAATAATGCTATCGGGGCAAGATAAGTTGCAGGTAGCGCTTGATTCCATTAAGAACGGAGCTTATGAGTATGTAGCTAAAAGTGAAAGCACTTTTGTACGACTGGAAAATATTATAAAGAATGCCATTAAGTCATTGAAGTCGAACCGTGAAAACAAGTTATATGAAAAGTGGAACATTATTATGGGTACTGTAATAATTGCTATTCTACTTGCAGATGTTATTTATTATTATTTAGGCCGAACCTGATGGAGTCATTTATAATTCCCTTACTCTTAGTTGCATATACCATGAACAAGAAGGAGCACATAAAAGATTTGAACGATAGCCATATATTTATTGTTGAAGACAATGATATGCATTCGCTAATGATGGACTATGTGCTTTCCAATGAAACTACGGCGCATATCACCAAATTCAAATCGGGCGAAGAATGTATTGAGAACCTTCATTTAAACCCTGATATTATTATACTAGACTATGGCTTGCCAGGTATAAATGGAATTGATACATATAATGAAATTAAAAAACTTAATCCTGATCTTCCGGTAATTGTTGTCACCGAAAGCACCGATAATAAGGTAGCGCAAAAATTCTTCAAAGCAGGAGTATCTGATTTTATTCGTAAAGAAGAAAATGCGTTTGAACTGGTAAGTAAAGTAACTGACAAGATATTGAGTATAACAGTTAGAAGAGAAGCTAAGATAGCAAGCAGGAACGCAAACATTTTTATGATAGTTATTGGTGCAATGATTGTAATTGGAACCTTGCTTTCATATGTTCTTTTAAAACACTAGCCATGAATAATATTCAAATAGCGAGAAAGCTTGTTTGGCTATACCATTAAGCAGTTTGCCTATTATTCCAGTTTTATTATTTGTGGCTATTGTAACTTTAGGAGGGGAATTTTGAAACGAAACATTTAAAATATATAGCCTTATGAAAACCTTTGAGATCAAAAAAATACTTGTTCCGATCGATTTCTCAGAAACCGGGTTAATGGCTTTAGATCATGCTACATATATGGCTCAATTATTTAAAGCTCGCTTATTCCTATTGCATGTAGTGGAAGTTAATGAATATGCTTATAGTGAATATGAACCCGAAATTATGTTCAGAGACGCGAATAAGATAGATGATGCTATGGCCGAAAAGCTTGAAAAACTAGGAGCGCAGTTATCAAAGCGACATGGAATAAATGTGCAAACATTGCTCGGCAATGGTAAGCCAGCTTCTGGAATATCAGACGCAGTTACTGAAAATGATATTGACATAATTGTAATGGGAACACATGGAGCAAAAGGGTTTGAAGAGTATTTTATTGGCAGCAATGCCCATAAAACTATTAATGCTTCAACATGCCCCGTAATTACAATTCAGGCTCATGCAAAAAGTATTGGCTTTACCAATATTGTTATGCCTATAGATAACTCCCAGCATTCGCGCCAAAAGGTAGATTATGTAATTAAACTTGCGTCGCAATACGGAGCCAAAGTACATATATTAGGCTTGTTAGATAGCAGTGAAGAAACTGACGAGAAAAAGTTTGATATTAAAATAGAACAAGTAGAAAATGCTGTTAAAAAGGCCGAATTACCTTTTGTAAAGAAGATTGTATCTGGCAATAATATTGCCACTGAAGCAATGAAATATGCTGAAGAAGTTAAGGCTGACCTGCTTGTAATAATGACAGATCATGAATCTACCGTTTCTGGAGTTTTTCTGGGTGCACTAGCAAAACAAGTGGTGAACCATTCTAAAACACCTGTAATGAGTATTAAGCCTGATTTGAGCCACGTACCTCCGTTGCACCAGGAAATATGGTAAGGTGCAATTAGGGTAAGGCATAGAAATAGTATAGCTGTTAAGACCGAGTAACTTTTAAGGAGAATTTATTATGGAGACTTCGATAAAATATAAAAAGGAAAAGACAAAGGAACCGACAGCACCTGCAGTTACCATCTTCCTTGTAGATGATGATGTTTCATATCTGTATCCTATGGGTTTCTTTTTGCAACGGAACACTTTTCATAAAGTGTATTGCTATACCAGTGGTGAAGAATGTATTCAAAACATGCACCTGGTTCCTGACCTTATAATACTTGACTATAATCTGAACCCGGAAAAGCCAAACACAATGAACGGGCTTGATGTATTGAAAGAGGTAAAGAGAATCAGGCCAAAAACAAAGGTTGTAATATTATCGGGCCGTGATACTTTACAGGGCGTGGCTGAATCGCTTAAGCTGGGTGCCTTTTCATATATAATAAAGGATCTTGAAGCTCTTTCATCATTAAAAAAACTTGTAGATAACATTTGTGATAATATTAATAATGGAAAATGAATGCAATTAACTCGGTGCAATTATGAAAGATTCAACTAAAATAAAAATATTCCTGGTGGATGATGATGATATGTTCATTAAAGCTTTAAAGAACCAGCTTAAAGATAAAAGAGCAGAAATAAAAACTTTCAATTCAGGTCAAGATTGCCTTGAGTGTATTCAGGACTATCCCCAAATAATTGTTCTTGATTATGCACTTAATGATTCATTGAACGGAGTGCAAGTATTGAACAGGATAAAGCAATATAGCCCTGAAACAAAGGTGATAATGTTATCTGGAAGTACAAGGTCAAGGGTTAAGACAGATACACTTAAATACGGTGCATACGATTATATAGAGAAAAGCAAGGAGGGTATGCTTCATATTAAAAAAGAAGTAAAGATGCTTTACGATGAAATAGAGGAGGACAATGATATTGAAAGAGAAAAGAAGGAATTATGGTGGATTAACGGAGGCATAATTCTATTGATATTTCTTATGTACATGATAAACCATTTAAAAAAATAAGGAGGGATGTATCATGAAAATATTAGTGGTGGATGATGACGAGATGGAACTGACTGCCATATCTAAAAAGTTGGCAGAAAAGAATTACCAGGTAACTACCACAGTTGATGTGGTTGAGGCGCTGACAATTCTCTCAGACGAAAAGATAGATATTATTATTAGTGATGTTATGATGCCTTGTCTGTCGGGATTTACCTTTATGACAATGCTGAAGAACTTCTATTATAGCGGTGTTCCGTTTATTCTTATTTCATCGTATGACCAGGAAAACGTAATAAGAACAGCATATAATTTGGGAGCTTCATATTTTATTTCAAAACCAATAGATTTTGACCAGCTATTATTAAAGATTGATGAGCTAAGCCACGTTGCTTAAATAGTAATGATTATAAATTCTTATTTTTAATTCAAATTAGGATAGCGAGATAGAGATGTTACAGGCAAATAATCACTTCGCACAGCGGTTGGTAAAGATTACCGTTGTTGCGACAATTTATTTTTTTGCAGCACGGTTAGGCTTGCTCTTGCAGTTGGGACATACTAACGCTTCGCCTGTTTGGCCGCCATCCGGCATTGCTTTCACAGCCCTTCTCATTTTCGGTATAGAATTGTGGCCGGGTATTCTTTTGGGTGCATTGCTTGCTAATATCAGTGTTTTCAGTTCAAACCAGGTTGCCCCTAAGCATATTATCCTTCTTATGTCTGGTGGTATTGCAATCGGGAATACACTAGAGACTGTAATAGGTTATTACCTTATAAAATATTTTAAATGCCAGCAGATACTCAGTAAGTCGCGTGATTTTGCAATGTTCTTTATCATAGTATTGGTAATGTGTCTTTCAAGCAGTATTCTCGGTTCTTTAATATTAGGAGCTAACAATATAATATCATGGCAAGATTATAAAACTGTTTGGTTTACCTGGTGGACAGGAGATGTGTCAGGTATTATAATACTTACCCCAGCACTTTTAGCATGGTGGAAGCCGAAGAGAAGGGAATGGGACACTGCATCTGTTGTACAGGTTATATTATTATTTGTTGTGTTAATCATGTACCTGGGCGCCATATTTGGTGAATGGCTTCCAATTGGGTTCAATAAGGCTAAAATATTTATCATCTTCTTTATTATAACATGGTGTGTGTTCCGAATGAGCCAAAGGCAATTGTCATTAGTTATACTTCTTATTTCCTCATATTCAATTTACAGCACGTTTATAGGATCAGGGCCATTTATAGATGCATCACCCAATTTGTCGCTTATATCTCTGCAGGTATTTTTATGCGTAATATCTATATCAATGATGTTTTTAAGTACCACACTAAATGCGAGAAGAATATCGGAAGAAGAATTGAAAGTATTAAATGCAGGGCTGGAAGCTAAGGTAGCAGAGCGCACACATGCACTTGAAATGCAGAAAGAAAAACTGGAACAAGCCAATATACAGTTAGTCAGAAAGGCAAAAGCACTGGAAGATATAAATAAAGAATCACGTGCATTTGCCCATGTAGTTTCCCATGACCTGCGTGAACCCATACGAAGCATAGTAAGTTATTTGCAACTGTTAGAAGAACGCTACAAAAACAAACTGGACAGGGATGCTGACTTGTATATTGATTTTGCAGTAAATGGTGCAAAGCGAATGAGTGTATTGATTGAAGATCTCCTCACCTACTCTCGCATTGAACATAATCAGGGTGAATTTGTCGAAGTTGACCTGAATGAGATTATATCTGTTGTGAAGAATAGCCTTCATACCGTTATAGCAGAGAATGAAGCCCAAATAATTGTAAATAATAAGCTGCCTATAATAATGGCTGACTATTCCCAAATGATGCAATTGTTCCAGAACTTAATAGATAATGGTATTAAATACAAAGGCGCAGAAAAGCCGGTAATAAAGATAACCTCGCGCAAAATGAAGGGTAAATGGCTTATATCTGTAGAAGATAATGGCATTGGTATTTCAAAAGAATACTTCGACCGCATTTTTGTAATATTCCAGCGGCTGCATACACGCGATCATTATGAAGGCACAGGAATAGGCCTGGCAATATGTAAAAAGATTGTTGAAAAGCATGGTGGTGAAATATGGGTGGAATCTAAGGAGGGTAAAGGAAGCATATTTAATTTTACCTGGCCCGAAATTGCAGGCCCGTCATAAGAAAGAGGTTAGCCTGTAAAAGCCTCTGCTTATCGAAAAGCAAAGAGAAAACGGGGTATTGCATATAATTTTGATATGGTAAAGCAGTATTATGAGTATAGAAATACATAACCAATACCTTAATTATTATGAAAAAAATAAGTGTAATTATGCTGGCTATACTATTAGCCGGCATAGCTAATGCACAAAAGTCGTTTTATGGCGGTGCATTGGTAATTAGTGCCAATTATGGCATAGATGGTAATACGGCTGACCAGCACTACTTTAATCAGTCGGAAGAGTCTGCCCAAACCCTGAATGGTACAGCACCTGCATCAAATTTTAATATTGCTGCTGAATATGGCTTGTTAAGCTTTCTTGGTGTAGGACTTGTAACCAGGTTCGATAATTATTTCTCTGAAAATAACCAGGTAACAAAAACTACTACTACTGCCGGTGCATTTGACTTGGGTGGAACAGTCAACCTCCACATTATAAGAATACCCCATTTGGATATTTTTGCAGGTGCTGATTGGGGTGTATCTCAATTTACCTATCACATGAATGATGGATTAAATACCTCGGCTTATGGTGATGGAAACTGGTCAGATATTCACGCTACCGGAAGAGTTTATTTTGGCAGGCTAGGTGTGAACCTTAGTTTATATATGCCAACCATGAGCTACAGCAGTCTGCAAAACAATAATTCTCCGGCCGGAGAATATGTAGTTAATTACTGGAAGTCTACTGGCTATGGCGCCAGTGTAGGTTTACAATACAGAATATTGTAAATAGCACTGAATAGATATTCAATAAGAATCCCCTTCACTCATTATAGAATGAAGGGGATTTCCTTTTGCACACTCATTATTTACCTTATCACCACAACCATATACTTTGTATCACTCCAAAACACATTTGGATTAGTAATAACAAGCGAATCTGTTTTCTTATTACCTTCAACTTTATAAGAAGCATCGGGATGGTCAGTAACTAATTTCACAAACTTATCATCTAATGGCAATACTTGCAATTGGGTCATATCTGCCTTAGTGAAGTAAGCCGTATTAAAATCCCTCTTAAGCTTCGCTGTTCTTCCAACACCAGCAATTCCACCTTCCTTTGTAATTACACCTTGCTTCTTTAACTCTTTCATGGTACCAATGGCATAATATACTGTATGCATTTTTGTTGTAAGGTCAGCAACATTTGCCTTTTCAGTCTGCAAAACACTTATACTGTCGTTATATTGGTGTACAACATATTTAAGTGAATCGTTCTTGGCAGCATATTGAGCCTGAATAGAAGCGAGTGCAACTTCTTTATCGGTTATCTCGCCGTTTAAACGGGCAACCATCGCCTCCAGATCAGCATCCTTCTTATTCATCTTCTTTAACTGATACGCGAGATTATTTATTTCCTTATTGTTTTTTAGCAACAATAAACCCAGCGCTTTTATATCAGCTACAGCATTAGGGTTGTTAACTTCACCGTGCAGGGCCAGCACTTTTTCTTTAATTTTAATGCTATCCAGGTTATCCTGTATGTCATTCATAGTATGAATGTAG
>DATHOD010000090.1:0-23458 GCA_035485295.1 Bacteroidia bacterium | reverse complement strand
CACGCAACTGACGGTCGACACGGCGCGATTCGTGACGTTCTGTACCCATAATGGCTAAACCACCTGCAGTGGCAACATTGGCTCCCAATTTAATATCGGTACCACGGCCTGCCATGTTAGTAGCAATAGTAACAGTGCCGGGCTTACCTGCTTCCGCTACAATTTCAGCTTCCCTTTCATGCATTTTTGCATTCAACACGTTATGCTTAATACCGCGCAGTTTTAACATACGGCTAAGTAATTCTGATACTTCAACCGATGTAGTACCTACCAGCACAGGCCTTCCCGCTTTTACAGCTTCCTGTATCTGGTCAATAACTGCATTATATTTTTCTCTTTTAGTCTTATAAACTAAATCTTCCCTATCCTCACGAACCATATCCCTATTGGTAGGTATGGCAACAACTTCTAATTTATAAATGGACCACAGCTCGCCTGCTTCCGTTTCTGCTGTACCGGTCATACCCGCCAGCTTATTGTACATACGGAAATAGTTTTGAAGGGTAATAGTAGCGTAGGTCTGAGTTTCCGCTTCTATCTTAACATTTTCTTTTGCCTCAATAGCCTGGTGCAAGCCATCGGAATAGCGCCTGCCTTCCATAATACGGCCTGTTTGCTCATCTACAATCTTTACCTCCCCATCAATTACCACATATTCCACATCCTTTTCGAATAAGGTATATGCTTTCAGCAATTGGTTTACAGTATGCACACGTTCTGACTTTATAGAAAAGTCGCGCAGCAATTCATCTTTTCTCTTTGATTTTTCTTCGTCAGAAATAGCCATTCTCTCTATTTCCGATATTTCTCCTCCTACATCAGGTAATATGAAGAATTTAGGATCCTCACCCGATGCGGTTATAAGCTCAATTCCTTTTTCAGCAAGTTCTACTGTATTGTTCTTTTCATCAATTACAAAGAATAATTCCGCATCTACCTTTTGCATTTCTCTGCCTTGATCCTGCATGTAGAGGTTTTCCGTTTTCTGCAACAACGCTTTATGACCTTCTTCACTTAAGAATTTAATAAGCGCTTTGTTACCGGGTAGCCCTCTGTGTGCACGTAATAAGGCCAGGCCAGCTTCCTTTTCTTTATTTTTATCGGTCTTTGCTTCTTCCAGCAATGTCTTGGCGTCTTGCAACATTTTATTGGTGAATGTGCGTTGTGCATTCATCAGTTTTTCCACACGTGGCTTCATCTGGAAAAACTCATGCTTATCGCCACGTGGTGTAGGACCTGAAATGATCAATGGTGTACGGGCATCATCAATGAGCACTGAATCGACCTCATCGACAATGGCAAAGTAATGACCACGTTGTACAAGGTCGCCGGGTGAACGCGCCATGTTATCACGCAAATAATCAAAGCCATATTCGTTATTGGTACCGTAGGTGATATCTGCCAGATACGCCAACCTACGCTCTTCAGAATTAGGTTCGTGCGTATCAATACAATCAATCCTAAGGCCATGGAATTCAAATAATGTACCCATCCATTCCGAGTCACGCTGTGCCAGGTAATCATTAACCGTTACAAGGTGCACACCCCTGCCTGAAAGGGCATTGAGGTATACTGGCAAAATAGCTACAAGGGTTTTACCTTCACCTGTTGCCATTTCAGCAATTTTACCGGAGTGCAATACGGCACCACCTAGCAACTGAACAGGATAAGGTATCATATCCCATTTTACATCGTGCCCGCGAACGCTCCATGTTGTTTTCCAACTCGCTTTATCGCCGCTAATAATTACACTTTTCCTTTCAGCTGCAATATTTTTATCGTGTTCGGTGGCTGTAACTTCAAGTGCATCCTTTTCTTTAAAACGCCTGGCTGTTTCTCGCATTACCGCAAAAGCCTCAGGCAAGATTTCATCAAGAGTTTTGCCTATCTCAGCTAATATTTCTTTTTCAATCCTGTCTATTTCCCTATAGGTGTCTTCTTTTTCCTTTACGGGTAATTCATCATTACCTTCTACCTTGCTTTTTAGTACTGCCTTCTCCCGCTCCTTTTCAGCAATATTATCATTTACACGCTTCTTAAATTCAGCGGTTTTACCACGCAGGGCATCATCGCTAAGTGAAGCAAAGGACTTTTCTATTTCAAGTATATTATCAACAACAGGCTGAAGTTCTTTTACATCGCGTTCATGCTTGCTACCAAATACTTTGGACAATACGTTCACAAAACCTTCTAACATGACTTATATTTTATATCGTTAAAATGAAGAAAGCAAAAATAACTCAAATTCCCGCACGGCGGATAATTGATTTCTACCTTCTATAAAAGACGTTAGAGTGCCTAAAATACTTCGCCTACGTTAAAAAAGAAGCCACGGGAGCCTCCATCGCCAAAACCATAGTCAATACACAAGTTTGTACCGGAATACTTGTTCATCTTTATACGTATGCCAATACCTTCTCCAAAATGTATTGCATCAAAATCGTTGGTAGGGTAATCTGGCACCGATTCTCCATTTAAGAATATAACCCCACCCAATAGCCCGTTATTTAATATATCGAACCTATACTCTCCCTCCAAATAAACTATATCAGTCCCCCTGAACCTCCCTTGTATATAGCCCCTGCCCGAGTTAGAATAATCGTCCCAACCGGTACTGGGAAGGTCAAAATAAGGCACATTTCCACCAAAAGTGAACTCATTCCAACTCCAAAAGGCTAAAACATTGCTTGGGTGATCGGAAAGAGTAATGTATTTCCTGAATTCTATTTGTACTTCCTGCCAGTTACTTGTGCTTCCTAAAAAGGTCAGATTATCTCTATATACAAAATTGGCGTAAAACGCACTTTTAGGATTATTAATATTGGTTCTGGTGTCGTATTTTAAACGAAATACCAAGCCAGATGAGGTAGTATTAGTAGCTGCATTATTATATAATTCATATTGTGGATCGCCACCAAATTCCTGTATATTATAATGATAATCAAGGCTATACCCGAATCCTCCATACAAATTATGCCCTAAACCAAAAAGTATTTCCTGCGAAATTTTGATATAAGAATAATCTACCGAATCTGATTGTGCAAGTAATCTTTTACCCCCTAGCCCATATGTAAATGATGGATATTTATAGAATCGATAATCCCCTAATAAGTTAATTTCATTGTCTTTGAACCATATACTGCTAATAATAGGTACAATTACCTGTTGTTTAAGAGAATATAGGGGGTTTAGTGTAACGACTGAGAGGTTAGTACTACTTAAGTTACTGGTATAAAACGAGAAATTTGATGCCAATATGAACGTTACACCATTTGAAAGGCCGTAACCAATAGCAGGGAAAATAGAAGTATACAGTTTACCGGGTTGCAGGCTCTCACTATCTGATAATATCTTGCTTTTTACTTTAATCACTTTCATGATCATATCCATCGCATCTTCCTGCTTGTAGCGATTGGTATCGTGTTTCTTTACTGAAGCAGTATCCTTAAGGCTAAATTGTGCAGGCATTGCATTTACATGCTGAATGCCGGCGAGGTAAAAAATACTCATCAAAACGCCAGCCAGCCAACTTTTTCTAAAACCATATCTTATAAACTGCTCTCTCTTCCTGCCCAAATCCTCTTATTTCTCTTTCCGTGCAATGGCACTTATTTGTTGTTATTTCAATATCTATTTAGACGCTATCCAATATACAAACTTGCATAAATGAAATAGAGCTAGCTCTTCTACTCCATTATTACTGATAGACAGCATGAAAAGGATAAAGTTTAAAACTGAACATCAGGCACTTAAAATACTTCACCCAGATTAAAGAAGAAACCATTCGATCCATTTATACCAACAGCATAATCAATACACAGATTTACATCAGAATACTTATTAAATTTAATTCTTAATCCAACCCCTTCTCCCGGGTCTATATATTCAAAGTTCTTACCTGGCCACTGAGTTACAGTACCAGCATTTGAAAATATTACTCCGCCTAATAAACCATTATGAGTTATACCAAACCGATACTCTGCCTCCAGGTATATCATATCTGTCCCTCTATAGAATCCCTGTATATACCCCCTTCCAGTATTAGAATATGTATCCCATTGGTCACTTGGTAAGTCAAAGTATGGGGCATTACCGTTTGTAAACTCATTCCAGCTCCAAAAAGCCAGTACATCATGTGACGATAGCTTGAAATACTTCCTAATCTCTACTTGAAGGTATTGCCAATTCTGGTCACTCCCCAATAACTTAAAATTAGTACGGTATATTATACTGGCATAAACGGCATCTTTAGGGTTATTACTATTTGTCCTGCTATCGTACATTATATGCACTAAAGGCCCGGTGGAAATAGTTTTGCTCATCCCCTTATTATATTCCTCAAAATCAGTTATATCATTATTATCTGTTATGCCAAAATGGTCATCAAAGTCATACCCCATACCAATATAATAATATGAGCTGAAATGTCGCAACACTTCCTGGTATATTTTAATATAAGAATAGTCTATAAGGTTAGAATTGGATAAGGAAGTATTTGCACCCAGCCCATATGTTAATGAAGGATAGTTATAGAATCGCCAATCACCTAACAAGTCATATTTATTTCCCTTGGTCCAGATATTACTTATAACCGGTATTATTAACTGTTTGGTGAGCGAATATTGCCCGCCAAATGTAAAAACCGATAAATTGGTATTTGCAGGATCACTGGCATAAAATGACGCGTTTACAATAATTGTTGCCGTTGGGCCACCTTCCAATGTATATCCAGCTGCAGGAACAAATGAAAAAAACAATTTCCCGGGTTTTTCCAGGGAACAATCGGCCCCTTGGGTTTTATGGATTTTGAATAAACTAGTTATAACATCTCCAACATCTTTTTGAGAAGCAATACTGTCTGCCTTTTTCGAAGCCATGCAACTATCCTGTTTAGGAAATACTGCTTTCTGCATTTGGCCAAAGGCAAATGAAGTAATTATAGATGCATTTATGAGTAAGATATTCTTACTCCACTTTAACCTGTTTAAAGGCAAATCGATAGAATTTATGGGTAAACTTAAATAAAAACAGACATTAGGTATAGTACTATAGAACCGTACTAATTGTATATTAAGGCTTTACTCCATCATTTTCAACCTAATAACTACCTTAAAAAAGAAATGCTATTTGTGAACTTTATAAATTAAACGCCCTTGATATAGAGAAGCCCAGTTTAAAGCCTCCATTGCCCCAGGAATCGTTTGTATTAGGAATGAAATTATTTTCGTTTATAAAGGCAATATTGCTAAAGTTTATTTCAAATACGTGTCCACCGGTTTCAATTTCATAGCCTACTGAAAATCCATTGTAATATGGAACCGTTGGGTTATTCATTCTATACTGAGACAGGGCATAGAAATATTCAAATACTAAGGCTGCATGCTTGGTAAGTCTTATTCTGCCGGCTCCTCCAACCATTGGTACATCATTCATATCCTTGGCGCCATTGTTCCTGTTTACCTCATTTAATATATAATTGCGATGGCTCATTCCGGCAAATATTTCAAATGAGCCGAAATTGCCAAACCTGCGGTCTAGTATAAGTTCTCCAAAGTATGATAGCTTGTCCATAAAGCTTTTATTAAGAGCTGAGTCAGCACCATTGTACAGCAAAGCGTCTGATTCAGGTGTAATCGCCGCATCCCCATATATCGCAAGCGATATAGGCATGCCTTCTGATTTTTGGGTAAGCAGCTTATATTTGAAACTGCCATCCAAAAGTTGGTTATCCTTACTGCGTCCAAAACCCAATTCAAGGTTTTTGGTAACACCAAAGTCAAATGAAAGATATATGTCGGTTACTACGTCAAAACCATAAAATGATTGTATTCCTCCGCTTTCTCCTCCTGCATCGCCAAACCTGTGCATAATACGAAAGACCATAACACCCGGTGCTGGTGTTTTGGTGGTTTGAGCTAAAATAAGACGGGTATCTTTCCAGGTAGATTCAAGCGGAGCCAGTGGTTGCTTATTACCCTGAGCCGAATCAACTAGATTAAGAAGGCTTTGCGCATTACCAATAATTGAACCGGTTAACAATATTGCGCCTATAACTAAACTTTTATATACTTTCATAAGGAGTGAATGATCTATTTCTTAACGGGATAAGGTTTCATAGTAGCAGTAACTGTTACATCTACATTATCAGCCACATTTATTGTTAAAAAAGAAGGAAGCTTAATGTTGTAATCTTCAATCTTCACATTGAATTTTGCATACACAAAAATCACTCCACTTTTTACTGTAATTGTTCCCGGAACTGTAATATCCTTTTTTACCCCATGCATATTCATAGTGCCTGCAACCGTTACATTATATGTTCCATCTTCTAAATAATCAACAGTACCTGTAATTTTACCTGTAAATATTGTTTTAGGATATTTGGCCGACTCCATATAGTCTTCATTAAAGTGCTCCTTCATCAGTTCTTTCTTAAATTCAAAGAAAGCGTTACTCACCTCTACATCAAACTCACCAGTAGCAATACTCATAATAGGTTTTGAAATAGTATTTGAGGCATCAATATCCTCAGCCTTTGTTTTAGAGAAAAATGAAATACGCGCCGTATCGGCCATATATATTTGACTAATACTCTTTGTAGCAATGAAGCTTATTAAAACTATTAAAAAGCTAATTTTTTTCATTAGGGTTGTGACTTATGTTTGGTTTATTGCGGAGCACCAATGGTTAACCATTGCACTAATTTAGCCTTATCACATGCATCCCATCCAGGTTGTGCAACATTAGGCATTGGGGTAGAAGTTGGGCCAACCAGATTTGTATACATTGGACTGCTTGTTCCACCGCTCGCGTGCAATTGAATCAGTGCGTATGAAGAAAAATCTCCATTCGCTTTAGGGGCACCGGCGCCATGGCAAGCTGTTGAGGTAGCACACTGTGAATTTATAATGGGTTGAATAACACCCGCACCTGTTGAATATGTTAAGTTAGAAGTATCGCATGCCGGTGGCGGAGGCGCTGGGTTACCGGAACTTGCTCCGGCTATATAACCTACGTTTTTCTCGCAAGAGTATATAGCGATCATTATAACAAATACTGCCAAGCCTAAAATAATTCTATACTTCATATTGCTTCATATTAACTTTACAAATATACTCTATTCTATACCCTTTAGGTTATTATAAAGGATCAAACTAAATTTGATTTACCTAATTATAGATGCTGAATTCTGCCTTATGGTTGGGTATGTTAGCAAATATCATACATTCTGATTTTCAGCCATGTACCCTTAATTGTGTTCCACTAAGCGATGTGGCATACTTTTTAAGTCCACTTGTTGCCGGACCATTAACTACATTACCATTCTCATCAAACTTGGAACCATGGCAAGGGCATGGGAAATTACTGGTGCCATCAAATTGCACAGTACAACCCGCATGTGGGCAAACATCATATAGGGCCACAAAATTACCGCTTGCATCTTTGGCAATTATAATATTACTCGCACTGTAATATACGTAGCTGCCATTATTTTTAAGTGCGCTGTACTGTGATGAATTAATGTCAATAGTAAAATCAACGGTAGGGGCAGAAGGTTGTGATGAATTGCTTTTACTGCATGATTCAACAAAAGCTGCTACACCGGCCATTCCTGCAGCCAGAAACATTGATTTTTGAAGAAAATCGCGTCTATCCATATTCTTATTTTGATATTGGGTAATACCTATATTATAAAAGATGTAAGCATGCTGTAAAACGTTGGGTAATAAACAAAAATTACTTAAATATGATAAGTAAAGCCGCCAGCTAAACCCTCAAATATAGTACTAGGCTTATTGACTCCATTCTTACCTAAAAATGTAGGAGACCCCATAATAGATGGTTCAAAGTATACTGAGAAGCATTTATTGAATTTATAACTTATTCCTGGGGCAGCATAAAAGGAATAATATATACTTTCTGAACTCTCAATGCCTTCCAGCTCATCACCTTCATCCCAATTAAAATCTTGCCAATGCAGGCTCATTTTTCTATACGCCACCATATTTACTGCTGCCCCCCCGGTAAGGTAGAAAATAAATTTTGTGCTATTTATAAAACTATATTTAATCTGAAAAGGAATGCTGAGATAATGCGCTGTAGCAGTCCCATTTACTTTCATTGCATCTCCAACATTAGGTGTTCCATTATACTCGCACTCGACTGTCCCCATGCTAGTTTGAAGTGAGTACCCCACATCTCCACTTTGTCGTTGTTGGGCATAAATTGTAATAGGGCTCACAGCAACCTGGAAACTATAGTAATATAGTCCAGTTACAATTGACCATTTAGAGGAGATGTCATATCCAAATCGCGCACCAAGCATATATGGGTTTACCTCTTCTTCGTTTGCAGTTTCATTATTTATAGTTGTGTTATCTGCAGATTCACTTTCAAATAATTCATCTGATATATAGGGAGCATAAAATATTGATGCTGACAACTTTGACCAGATGCTTTTTTTATCCGCAGGCTGCTGATTATTAGTTAGCGCACTGGCAGTTGTGCTATCGGCCTTATTTGTTTTTGAAACTATGGGGGTCAGTGTTTCAGGTGTACCATTTACACTATTTGTATCGGTTCTATCTTCCGCAGTAATTGAGTTGTTCTCTATTTCTGCTCTGGAATTGCCTAAAGTGTTTTGCCTGATATCGCTTGACTGAGACTGTTGAGACAAATCACCTACTACAGCATTATTAGTTACATTCGACGAAGATGAGTTTTTTGAGTTTGCAGAACTAACTGCAATAGATTGAACAGCATTATTAATAACATGCTGCTTAGGCGTATTGTTTCCTTTATCAGTATTAACTGTGATTGCGCTACTCAAAATCACATTACCATTTGTGGCTTTTTTCGGTAGAGGTTCTGTAACTTGTGCGACAGGGTTTTCTTTATTGTTATTTACTGTCACTTGTTCACTGTTTTGCCCGGTCTTTTGAGATCTGGATTGAACAACAGCATTCCCCTGGAATTTGGTCAATTGCTTTTTAATACCGCTCAGTTCTTCCTGGCTGTATATTAAATAAATAGCAAGCGCCACAATTGCAGCACCTAAAATGTACGCAGTTGTCTTCCATTTGTTTAACTCACTCCTTTTTGCAAGGTTGCTTTTAAATAAAGCATCCTCGGAGGCTTTAATCCAAAAGCCTTCAGAGGGTTCCGTCTCTATCGATTCGAGGGAACTCTTAAAAATATCGTCTATATTATTAGTAGGCTTTTCGTTCATTGTAGTCGTATGTCTCTGCAATAAGCATACTTTGGTTTATCTTTTTCTTTAATATAGCCCTTGCATCTGATAAGTTCGACTTTGAAGTACCTTCCGATACCCCAAGTTTCCCAGCTATTTCTTTATGGGTCATGTCTTCAAATACAAATAAGTTAAATACCATTTTATACATTGGTGGCAATTCCTGAATCATGTTCAACAACTCCTTTGAGTTCAATGTACTTGCCACATCTTCCGAGCTTATCATCGTATTCTCATTATCCTCAATATTCATTACAGGATAAATATGTGCCACTTTCCTGTAGTGCTCTATTGCCTTATGAACCATTATTCTTCGTATCCATCCTTCAAAAGAACCTTCCATTCTAAACTGTGGCATTTTTTCAAATACCAGCACAAAACCTTCCTGTAATATATCTTCCGCTTCTTCTCTGCTTGTAGTATACCTAAGGCATACTGTAAGCATTTTCGCTGCATACCGCTTATACAACATCTGTTGAAAGGCCCAGGTACCTGCCAAACATCCTTTGATAAGTTCTTGTTCAGAAATCTTTTGAGACATATTCTCTCTGTTATAGATGAATTACTCTTGATAAAGGTTGGGTAGAGGATAATAATCTACAGGGCCAAACCTTATTATTATAAGGGCAAAGATGCGAAAAAATGTTCAATTTATACCCTAACCTATAGGTTAAATGTCCTTGATATAGAGAAGCCTAATTTAAAGCCTCCTTGGCTCCATGAGTCGTTAGTGTTGGGGATAATGTTGTTCTCATTTATGAATGAAGCATTACTAAAGTTTATTTCAAAAACGTGTCCTCCGGTTTCTATCTCATAACCTATTGAAAGTGGATTGGAATAAGGAAAGGTATTACCAGTTCTGAATGCCGATATGATGTAGTAATAATCAAACACTATACCCGAATGTTTGGTAAGCTTTATGCTGCCACCGGCACCAATGACAGGAATGTTGCTTTCGTCAACAGCCCCGTTTTTTGGGTTCACATTTCCAAGTACATAGTTTCTGTGACTTAACCCAGCAAATACTTCGAGAGAAATATGGCTACTAAATCTGCGATCTAGTATAAGTTGAGTAAAATATGAAAGCCTATCGGAAACCTGGGGAGTATATGATGTAGCATACGCATAGAACATAGAATTTAATTCAGGGGTTATCCCAGCATCTTCATATAAGGCCAATGAAACAGGCATACTGGTTGAATTTTGACTAAGCAGTTTATACTTTACCATTCCATCAACAAGTCCTTCTTGCGAGCTTCGGCCTATACCAACTTCAAGGTTATTGGTTATACCATATTCAAATGAAAGATTAATATCAGTAGCAGCATCAAACCCGAATAATGTTTGAAAGCCTCCTCCTTCCAAAACATCACCAAACCGGTGGGTAATTCTAAATATCATTACGTGCGCAAGTGGCGTTTTGGTAGTTTCAGTATTGATTAGCCGTGTATCCTTCCATGTAGAATCAGTATGATGAATCCAGACTTGTTTGATTGCGGGTTCAGAAACTGTTGGAGATTGACCTTTTCCAATAACCTGTGCAGCGAATAAAATAAAAACACTAACCGATAACCTCATAGCTATTGACATACCATCTTGTTCTAATTACTTATTGTGGTGCACCTGCTAATAACCATGCTTTGAATTTGGCCTGAGTGCACACATCTAATGGGAGTTCAGGAGGTTGTGGCATTCTTGATGAGGAAATTATATACTTCCACACAATACTCTGATCACCACCCGTTACATAATGTTGCAAGGTAGAATAGTTACTAAAATCACCCCTATTCGACGCTGCAGGAGAATGGCAACTGGTATTTAAAGGTCCGCAATTAAGATTAATTAATCCCTGCATTTCATTTGTATAGGTAAGGCCGGCAGTGTCACAGTTAGAAGGAACTCCCACTGGTTGAGATACATTACTCTGACATGAGTTTATAATAACTATAACTATAAATACAACAAAACCTAATACTATTACTCTCATATTTTTCTAAAAAAACTATCTGCTCCGCTTCTAATTATTGACAACATTTAGATAACGTGAAGGTATAGTTATCTATTGCACCGAACTTGTACAATTATCCCGATTTCTTATATAATTGTCACTTCTACAATTATAGATGTGTTTTATACCTTTAACGTTGGGCTCATCTTTAAATTAACTTTGTCTCAAATATTTTTATGGAAAAATTAAGATTAACACAATACAGCCATGGTGCTGGCTGTGGTTGCAAAATATCTCCCAAAATTCTAGATACTATTCTTCATTCTGCCAAGCCGGCATTACCAAACAAAAACCTGATTGTAGGTAACGAAAGCAAAGACGACGCTGCAGTATATGATATTGGCGGTGGTCGCGGACTTATAAGCACAACCGATTTTTTCATGCCTATCGTAGATGATTCTTTCAAGTTTGGGAAAATAGCTTCAGCAAATGCTATAAGCGATGTATATGCCATGGGTGGCCAGCCATTACTGGCAATTGCCATTCTTGGATGGCCCATTAACAAGGTACCTATTGAAGCCGCTCATGAAGTAATGGAAGGTGCGAGAGCAATTTGCGCCGAGATAAATATTCCTTTAGCAGGTGGGCATAGTATAGATTGTCCTGAACCAATTTTTGGGCTTGCTGTAACTGGAATGATTGATTTACAATACCTTAAACGAAATGACACGGCTACAGAAGGTTGCCTGCTTTACCTTACCAAGCCTGTAGGAGTTGGTATACTTACCACGGCTGAGAAAAAAGGTATTCTTAAAAAAGAACATGAAGGGCTTGCAGCAGAAACTATGATGAAGTTGAATTCAGTCGGCGCTAAACTTGCTCAGATTAAAGGCATCACCGCTATGACTGATGTAACAGGATTTGGATTACTGGGACATTTGAAAGAAATGTGTGAAGGCAGTAAACTAAGTGGAATAGTAAACTTTGATAAAGTGAAACTGGTAGCCAACCTCGATAATTATATTGCCGATAATGCCATACCAGGCGGTACACTGCGCAACTGGGATAGTTACGGAACAAGTATCGGCCAACTATCCGATCAGCAAAAAGCAATACTCTGTGACCCTCAAACAAGTGGTGGTTTATTACTAGCGGTTACACCTGAGGCGAAAACGGAAGTAGAAAATTTATTGAAGAAAGAAGGGCTTGGAGCCTATACTGAACCAATTGGAATATTGCAAAAACAGAAAACAGGAGAACCTTTAATTCTAATACAATGAGCATTTTAATAAGGCCAGCAGAAGAAAAAGATTTACAAGGTATATTGGAAATTTACAACGATGCCATTCTCAATACCACAGCAGTGTATGATTATAAACCGCACACTATTGAGATGCGCAAAAAATGGTTTGCAGATAAACAAATAGCAAGGCATCCTGTATTTGTCGCAATAGTTGAAGATAAAGTCGCGGGCTTTGTTTCTTATGGCTTTTTCCGTGCATGGGCTGCTTATAAATATACTGTTGAACATTCGGTGTATGTTCATCCAAACTACAGGGGAAAGGGCATTGCAAAAAAGCTACTCTTTGAAATTATTGAAGCGGCTAAAGAAAATAATGTACATGCTATTATTGCGGGTATCGACGCTGATAATTCAATGAGTATTAATTTACATAATCAGTTTCATTTTACCCATGTAGGGCATTTTAAACAGGTTGGCTATAAATTCAATAAGTGGCTAGATCTTGTATTTATGGAATTGGTATTGCATACACCCAAACATCCGGACGAGAAATAACCAAGTTATCTGGGACTAAAGCTCATTTCTCCATTCATCTATCTACTCCATGAAATAAATCTCGTGGCAATTGAATCTACTATAAATTGTCCAGACTTTCAGGTCGGGGTATACAAATGTTATACGAAGAATAAGGGCTTTAGCCCCAATAATATTACTTCCCTTTCCCCTTAAAACACTTATAGCTAAACTTACGAATGACTTTCAGTGTTTCTTTAGGAGCCTCGTAAAAGCCCATGTGCGCTGCAGTTTCAAGTGTTAACACTTCTTTGTATGGTGGTATTTCTATTTGCGACTGCATATTTTTCCAGTCGATTATCTTATCCTTTTTACCAAGGATAAACAATACAGGATACTCCGCAAATTTCAATATCACTTCCCTGCTTTGGCGCATTTTCATACCCTGCAATGAAGCCACTATTCCGCGTGCCGATGTACCGGCAGTAATCTGTTGAAGCTTTTTTATATTCGGGTCATCTGGGTCGGCAAATAGGTTTGTAGCAAATGCTTTTAAAAACTGTGCAGTATGTTTTTTCGCTGTTTCACTTACCCTGTCCCGGTCCAGTTTTTTTTCATCAGAATCAGCAAATGCAGAAGAATGAAAGAGGCATAGCCCCTTCAGATTCTCAGAGAAGAGTTCAGCAAAGGCAAGCCCTACATAGCCACCCATAGAGTGGCCTACAATAACATAGCGGCGTAGTTTAAGATGTTGCATAACAGCATGCACGCATTGCGCCATTAGTTCCATGGTATGCACATAGCCAATGTTCTCGCTCTCACCCAAACCCGGCAGATCAATTGCAATTACACGAAAGCTTTTTGAAAGTGCTGCAGAAAACTCTTCCCATATCTGAAGATTTTCGGGGAAGCCATGAAGTAATACTATAGTCCGCCCTTTGCCCTGGTCAAAATAGCGTATCCTGGCTTTCTTGAAAGTAGTGTACTTAATCATTGTGCGGTCTCTTTATCATTTTCTATTCACAATGTTAACACTATTCTTTCCTCCTCCGTTCCGCATTTTTGCAGAACACCTCCTCCAAAGGAGGATATTTTTTGTCCCCCGCTGGAGGGGGAAGGGGGAGGAATAACCAAATATTACTTATTCATCAATTCTTCTATCTCATCAGCTTCAATAGGAATATGCTCCATCAGGTCAATATTACCTTTTTCTGTAATAAGAATATTATTCTCAATACGGACTCCAATCTTTTCTTGAGGGATATAGATACCCGGTTCGCAGGTGAATACGGTACCTGCCATAAATGGCAAATGGAAGAATCCTACATCGTGAATATCGAGCCCTAAGAAGTGTGAAGTGCCATGCATAAAATACTTTCTGAAAAGTGGATTCTTAGGATCTTGCTTTTTAATGTCTGACATCTTAAGCAATTTCAATCGCACCATTTCTTCCTCCATCAAATGGCCTATAGCAGTATTATATTTATCAATATGGTTGCCTTTAACAAGCATTTTACGAGCGCCCTTAAATACCCTTAATACGGCGTTATATACTTCTTTCTGGCGCTTGGTGAATTTACCATCAATCGGAACAACACGTGTCATGTCAGAACCATAGTTAGCATATTCAGCAGCTACGTCAAGCAATATAATATCGCCTTTTTTGCATTGCTTATTATTCTCGGTATAATGCAATACGCAACTGTCTTTACCCGATGCAATAATTGGTCCGTATGCAAATCCTCTTGATCGGTTTCTCAGGAATTCATGCATCAGTTCCGCTTCAATTTCATATTCCCATACACCCGGTTTTATAAAAGGTAATAGCCTTCTGAAGCCCTTTTCAGTAATTGAACACGCATACTTTATAAGTTCTACTTCTTCTTTCGATTTTACCATCCTTAGCAAATGCATAATAGGTGCACTGCGTTCATAATGGTGCATAGGGTATTTCTCTTTACACCATTTTCCAAACCTTGCATCACGTGTTTCTACTTCTACCCTGGCACGTGTATGTTCATTGGTGTTCAGGTAAACATGCTTGCACTGCCCCATTACACCCCGCAGTATCATTTCAAATTCACTAAGCCAATATATTTCTTCTATACCCGATGCTTTACGTGCTTCTTCCTTACTGTATTTGTGTCCTTCCCAAACGGCAATATGCGGATTGGTTTCGCGCAAGAACAGCATCTCCTTCCATAAGTTGGTAGATGCATCAGGGTAAAGAACTAAAATCGTTTCTTCCTGGTCTATCCCGCATAAATAGAAAAGGTCGCTGTTCTGTATAAAGCTCATGCTGCCATCGGCATTGGTCGGCATAATGTCGTTCGAATTAAAAATAGCAACTGAATTGCCTTTTAATTCTTTGGCAAAACGCTTGCGGTTGCGAACGAACATTTCTGATTGTAGTGGTAAATATTTCATACGTATGTTTTTATTGATCTTCCTTTTTCTCTAAATGCATTTTGTGCAAAAACCTGTGCACTACAGGCGACAAAAATATGCTAATGTTGGTAATGAATGCTACACCGCTGAAAAGCGCATAGAATGAAGAGAATAATTTGCCTGATACATTTTCAACATTTGCCACAGGACCCATTCCTGAAAGAATCATAGAAGCGTTGTGCAGGGCATCTATCCATGCCAGGTGTGCAATGTAGTGGTATCCGGCTATTCCAAGAATTAAGCATAAGAAAGTTGCAAAACCGGCTATAGCAGCCATTTTTACCATACGACCAAAGAAAACAGTATGCTTAGCTAAAGGCTCGTGTTTGCTTTCAAATCTTATATACCTCATTTTCATAAGACAAATGTATGGGAATACTGTTATAAATATCGAATATAGAATATTGAATGCCGAATAACTAAGTAAATCCCCTCCTTTGGAGGAGGGTAGGGGTGGGTACCTTCCATGTCTTCACTGTGAGCGCAGCGTGGCAGTTTCATATCAAATACTGAGATTGCTTCACATGCCTTCGGCTATTCGCAATGACGGAATATGTCCTATCATTCCCCCAAACGGGGAAGGCGTTAGTTTTCGTAAAGTCTCAATACCCAATACTAACATCGCAATACTTTTTAAATAAATTTGCACTAACTAGATGACATGGCACAGCAGATAAAAGATCCGGGGATAGGTGAAAAATTCAATGCACGGTCAGGACGTGTGATGAATAAAGACGGCAGTTTTAATGTGCGCCATTCGGGCTGGAGCTTTAGCCGCATTCACCTATTCCAATATCTTATTGGTGTATCGTGGTTGCAATTCAATTTTATTCTTTTCATCGCTTTTGTAATTACCAATATGTTATATGCATGCCTTTACCTTTCCATGGGCGATGGGGCTTTACAAAACGCGGCATCAGCCGGAGTAACAAGATTTTGGGATGCGGTATTTTTCAGTGCGCATACACTCACCACTGTGGGCTATGGTAATATATACCCTATGGGCTTTGCAGCTAATATAGTTTCTGCTACAGAGGCTATGACGGGATTACTTGGCTTTGCTGTTGCAACCGGTTTGGTATATGGACGTTTTTCACGCCCTACCGCGAAAATGGAGTATAGTAAGTCAGCGATAATTGCACCCTACCACAATAAAAATGCACTAATGTTCCGTATAGCAAATGCACGTGCCAGCCTGCTAATGGAATTGCATGCTGATGTTACATTTACATACGTTGAAAAACTTGGCGACCAGTTTATACGCAAATACTTTTTGCTGCCACTTGAGCGTGATAATATTCTTTACCTCTCACTCAGCTGGACCTTGGTGCACCCTATAAATGAACATAGCCCCTTATACAACAAAACACGCAAGCAGCTTGAAGATATGAAGATTGAGATTTTGGTTAAGCTGAAGGGTTATGATGAAGGATACGGCGAACATGTGCACGCACGTTTCTCATATTTGCTCGAAGATATTGTGTGGGGTGCTAAGTTCTTACCAACGTTCCATGTAGCAGATGATGGTGCAACAGTACTCGATTACAATCACATAAGTTCATACGTGAAAGCGGAGCTGAACCCCGACTACCATGCCCATGTGCAAGGGTCGTGAATAAATTTCGGAAACTGAGTTCTTATAAAATGACAGAGAATAATTATATATTTTTGTACTGAAACATTCTGCCTTTAAATACATTAGCGAGAGATTAAACTAAAATTTATATAAATATCTTATTGAATAAAGAAGATTTTGATAGGGAACTTGAGGAAGCAGTTGACGCAGAAAAGAGACTGAAATTTGTTCAGAAGTTTTTGTTCCATGGAATACCTCATGTTTTTCATAATAAAGAGAATGAATATTTTGAATTTCGGAATAGAATAGCGAACAAATTTAATATTGGATTTCATGAGGTCTTTATTGTTGGTTCAGCCAAGTTGGGCTTCAGTTATCATAAGAATTCCATTTTTAGTTATGACTCCGATATTGATGTTGTAATTGTAAATGATGTGCTTTTTGAGAATTTTTATTTAAAAATTACTGACTATCAGTACAAACTCGATAAGTCATACAAGACCATTGATTTAAAGGAACTTAAAATATATAGCGAATTTTTACGCTATATGATGAAAGGATGGATGAGGCCAGATAAATTACCTACCTCATTTCAAGTAAACTTGCTTAAGGCAGAATGGTTTGATTTTTTTAATTCCTTATCCTATGGCAAATCAGAAGTTGGGAATTATAAAGTTACAGCTGGTCTTTTCAAAAACTATCACTATCTTGAAAAATACTATACAACCAGTATCGAAGATTTTTATAATACATTATTAATCGTTTAATTATGGCAAAACAAATTCCGGCAAGTCCTAGTAACAAAAAGATAAGTGAACTTTACAAGAGAATCAAAGAAGGGTCCTTGATTTTACAACCTGATTTTCAAAGAAAGTTTGTATGGAATACAGCCCACAAAGAAGCTTTTATTGACACTATATTGAAAGGATTGCCTTTTCCTGAAATATATACAGCCCAATCAGGAGTTGATATCGCAAAAATTGAATCCCAAGAAGTTATTGTTGACGGGCAGCAAAGATTAAGTACAATCCTTCAATATATTGAAGAGATGGAAGATTCGAAAATTTTTGGAAAGAAGGTTCCAAAGTATAAAAAATTAATGCCAGATGACCAAAAGGATTTCTTAAATTATAATGTCGTAATTCGGGACTTAGGTGATATTACATCCGAGGAGATTCGAGAAATCTTTAAGCGAATAAATCAGACGAAATTCAGTTTAGAACAAATTGAAATTCATAATGCAGTATATGATGGAGAGTTTATTAGTACAGCTAAGGAAATTCTTAAGGAAATCAATCCTCAACACATGCCAATATTTAGTGACTCAGAATTATCAAGAATGTCAGATTTACACTTCATTCTATTAATAATGTCTACTCTTGAAGTTGGAGGATATTTCTTTAGAGATACTGAAGTAGAAAAACTTATAATACAGTATAATGATACATATGAAAATAAGGAAGAGATGATGAAGAAAATATTAGAAATATTGAATGGAATAAGGGGACTTAATCTTGAGATTGATTCTATTTGGTATAGAAAATCAAATTTTTTTACCGCAGTGGTTGAATTTTGCAAAGTCCCAAATCTTCAGTTCACGGGTATTAAGGAAAAACTTGTTGATTTTGAGAAACATGTTCTCGATAACAAGCTAACAAAGAAGGATGAAAACGACTTCGCCTTGTATTATACTTATATGTACACAGGAACTAATAGCAGACAAGCACGAGTTAGTAGAGCAGAAATATTTAGAAAATATATTCTTTCATGAATCTACTTACTGACTCAATCTTTATTACCACTACCAAATTATTAATTGTAAAAAAATCGTTTATAAAATTAATAATTCGTCCGATGGTGGAAACCTACCAGTTAATTATAGCATAATAATCACGAGTTCCCCTGAAAAAATAAACTTGACACGAGTAACTATCACCGACCCAACTGCACTAAATGAGGCAGAGACCCTTCGACAGGCTCAGGGTGACAAAAACTGAGATTGTTCACTGATTATCTAATAATTAATGATGGGAGTTCACGAGCCCTATGGGGTTGCCACGCTATGCTCGCAGTGAGGGAATCATACTATACTCCCCTTTTTCGCACATCAATACTCAGGATATTTTTTGCATTTTTGTTACACATTAAAATAGCACTATGAACTACTGGCTAGTAAAATCGGAACCATCGGTATATTCCTGGGAGAAATTCCTGAAAGATAAAAAGACTGTGTGGGATGGCGTACGTAACTATGCAGCCCGCCTGCACCTGCGTGGAATGAAGAAAGGGGACCAAGTGTTCTTTTACCATAGCAACGAGGGCTTATGTGTAGTTGGTATTGCCAAGGTTATAAAAGAAGGTTATCCTGATCCTAAAGATCCTGATTGGACAGTTGTTGACCTTGCTCCTGTGGAAACCCTCAAAAAACCGGTAACCCTGGAACAGATTAAGGCAGAGAAGAAGCTGGCAACCATACCACTTATACGTATTGGCAGGCTTTCAGTAATGCCTATTAAAGAAGAAGAATATAAACTGATATTGGGCATGGCCCGCTAATATTTGCGATTGACGGGCTAATTGCTACCTTTGCCCCCCTTTTCCTTAGGCATACACACCTTTATGAAATTACACAAATATTCCATTTTTACGGTTCTGCTGGCTTTGTGCTTTGCATTTACCTCAACATACACAATAGCACAAAACAATTCAACCTTACGGGGCTTTGTGTATTTGAAGAAAACCGGGGAACCTATTCTAATGACGACGGTTTACATAGATGGAACTACCACGGGTACAAATACAGACGTTAACGGATATTTTACCTTATCGCACCTTGCTGCTGGAACATATAAGATTGTTGTAGCCTCATTAGGATATGATACAATGCGTGAATCGGTAACCCTTACTGCAGGGCAGATTCTTACTAAGAAATTTTATGTGCAGGAAGCAAGTATACAAATGAATACTGTAAGTGTATCTGCTGCGACCCAAGCCAGGCAGACACAAACACAGGTTTCAACCTATGTTATTACGCCTAAGGATATGAAACAAATACCAAGCATTGGCGGTACACCGGATATAGCCCAGTATTTGCAGGTGTTACCGGGTGTAGTTTCAACAGGCGACCAGGGCGGACAATTATATATTGAAGGCGGACAGCCTATACAGAACAAAGTGATACTTGATGGTATGACTGTGTTTAACCCATTCCACTCTATTGGTTTATTCTCAGTATTTGATGGAGACATTATTGGCGATGCTACTGTTTATGCGGGTGGTTTTAATGCTGAGTATGGTGACAGAATATCATCAATTATGGACATACGCACCCGTGACGGAAACAAGAAAAAAGTATCTGGGAAAGTAGATATAAGTCCATTTGGCGCCCATGCTCTTGTAGAAGGCCCGCTGCTGAAAAACCCTAATGATGATCCGGACAAAGCAACTTCTTCATTTATCCTTTCTGTTAAGAATTCATACCTGGGCCAGACTTCAAAAGCTCTTTATCCCTGGGTAGATTCTGGCCACGGAATACCATTTAACTTTTCTGATTATTATGGTAAAGTATCAGTAAACACTGGTAATGGAAGTAAACTCAGCCTTTTTGGATTCAGCTATAACGACAATGTAGATTATCCAAGAGTTGATACCATTGGCTGGCACCAGATAGGTATTGGTGGCGACTTTATTCTTATTCCAAGCAGTTCCTCTTCCTTACTTGAAATAAATACAGATTATTCCAGCTACTCAATTACCCAAAGTGAAGCAGGCGCCTCGCCAAGCACCAGTAAAGTCAATACATTTGATATGGGCTTAAAGTTCACCCAATTCCAGGGGAATACAGACATCTATTATGGAGTAGATATTTCGGGTACAGGAACTGACTTTGATTTCTATAACTCTGACAACCGTAATATTACAGAATCATATACCTCATCAGAAATAACTGCGTATATAAAACTGAAAATACTCAGCAAGAACAAAAAATTTGTGATTGAGCCTGGCTTCCGTGTGCAGTATTACGCTTCAATTCCCCAAGTATCTCCCGAACCCCGTTTTGATATGAAGTATAATGTCTCTGACAAAATACGTATTAAATTTGCTGCAGGCTTATACTCTCAAAACCTGATAAGCGCCGTAAATGAGCAAGACGTAGTTGATTTGTTCAATGCCATACTAACAACTCCTCCTACTTCAGATATTCCCGGCCAGTTCACCCCTCAAAACGGGACATCCACAACTATTACCAGCCCCTTACAAAGATCATACCATTTAACAGGTGGTGTTGAATATGATCCTACCAAGTACCTGCACATTAATATTGAGGCCTATGAAAAGAACTTCCTTCAACTTACGGCACTTAACTATAATAAGATATATGATGACAATCAATTTAACTCAAATGTTCCTGATACGCTAAAAAAGGCCTTCCTGGTGCAAAGTGGAAAGGCTTATGGAGCAGATATCAGTATTAAATATGATTATAAAGAGTTTTCTCTTTATACCGTTTATTCGCTTGGCTATGTATACTACTGGAGTGGTACGTATCAGTTTCCTCCTCCATTCGACAGAAGAAACAATGTGAATCTTGGCCTATCTTATACTTTTGGTAAGAATCTTGATTGGATAGTGAACGTACGTTGGAACTATGGTTCGGGGTTCCCATTCACTCCTACACAAGGCTATTATCCTAATGTGCCATTTAGTAACTTAGGTACCAACTACACTACAACCAATGGCAATTTGGGAACTGTATACGGAGTATTCGACAGTGAGCGCCTGCCTGATTATTCACGTTTAGATGTAAGCGCAGATAAGGTATTCCAACTTTCTACCAGTGTTGCATTGCATGCTAATGCCAGCATTATAAATGTATTGAACCGTGAGAATATTTTCTATTACAACCGTACAACAGGTCAACGTGTAAACCAGTTACCGATCCTTCCTACGCTTAGTATAGGATTGAGTTTCTAAGAAGCTTTAATTTTTCTTTGCGTCGATGTTGAAGCCAAGTCCAAAATTGAAGCTGATCTCATCTAGGTTATAATGGACTTCTTCGCTCGACTCCTGGCCCATTGTGTAGCGTATATTCAGTTGAATATGAAACAATTTCTCAGCAAAGAAATTGAACCCAATAATAGCCGATATAAGCGGAGTAATTACTCCGGCATCCGCTTTTCCTCGGAGTGAATCGTTAGTGCGTGCAAAAGCAGCGCCGGGCTGGAAACCAATCAGCGGGTCGAAGCCTGAATGGGTTGGGAAATGGTAAAATGCACCAAAATAAACTGAGCTGTTTTGTATCAAATGACTTCCTTCTACAAGCGAGTTTACAAAGAAGTAGCCGTCACCACGTATTGAGACGGTACGTTCAGCATAATACTCCAGGTTACCGGTAACATATGCATTTGAAATATTGTGTGCCGGCATCATGCCCAAGCCTACGGTTCCTACACCAGCCAAAATGCCTTTGTGCACAAGGTTTGTATCATACTGTGCAAATGAGTTTGCAGTAGCAAGAACAAATAATATAGCAGCAACAAACTTCTTCATTAGAAACGGCCAAGTAAGTAGTTAACACTTAAAGTAATTAGTAAATGCCCGTCGATAGAGGCTCCGGGTTCTTTTGTGATATAAAGGTATTTCACACCATATTCATCTGTTACTATCTCGGACTCTACATGAGTACCCAAGTGAAGCATATAGAGTACAAAAGCGGAAAAGTCAAAGTGACTAGTTAGCCTATAAGTTAACCCGAAGCCGCCTTGCGGAGCAGCGGCACTCCATCGTTCTGCACTAACATTCAAATAATCAGAATACACTTTGGTGTAATCGAAACATTGACCTGCCATAATAAATGGTGTTACAGTATGCAACTTCAATGGGTTTTGGTTCATATAGAAAATCACCGACCACCCGATATGCCCGTCGCGCCTATACCCCAGGTTCTGCACATTGGTATTAATAAAGTCAGCATACCAAACAGTATTCAAATGCCTGCTTACACGTATCCAGAATTGGCCTCCTGCACCAATGCCCGCACTACCGGCATCAGTAAATGTACTGACAGTTGAACGCATTCCCAAACTAAATTCTTTACCAGTGCTGTCACTCTGCCCGAATGTCGAAAATGAGATAAACACTAATGCTGATATTAAACGAATGTGTTTCATGATGCGAAAGTAATATAATGTAATAACCCTGTAATGTCCTAAATTATTGTATTACAGGTAGTCAACCTAATCAAACATAAAACCTAAGCGCAGCCCAAAGGAGCCCAGTTTCCTTCCTTGTGGCGAGGTTGTAATGCCATAATAATAACAAGGTTCTATTCGAATCAAGTCTTCACGTAAGAAGTTATATTCTGCGCCAATACCAACAATACCGAACATGTAGAGGTTAGTAAATGAGTCATCACTTTGCTCTGACTGATCACCCGAATTTGATTGGGTTATTAATCCTAATGATGCCCCAAAAGCCACA
>DATHOD010000089.1:0-9327 GCA_035485295.1 Bacteroidia bacterium | reverse complement strand
TTCAAGCATTTGGTTAAATAATTCTTGTTGGTTAGGGTCTACAAATTCATCATCTTCATGCAGAAAGTCTGCATCGTTGTATTTAAATATCTTCCACCCACCTTGGCTGTATTCCAGCGCTGTAAGGTTTTCAATCCAGTCGCCGGAATTCATATAAGTAATGGAGCCTTTATCATTATGTATTTCTCTTATCTCAGGGGTGTGAATATGTCCGCAAACCACATAGTCATAACCATTGGATATGCCAATATCCGCAGCTATCTTCTCGAAGTTATTGATGAACTTAACTGCACTCTTCACACTGTCTTTTATCTTCTTCGACATCGATATTTTTCCACGGCCCATACGTACCGAAATAGCATTTATTAAGCTGTTTATATGAATAAGAAGGTCATAGCCGACACTGCCCATTTTAGCAAGCCATTTGGAATGTTGCATAGTAACATCAAACACGTCACCATGGAATATCCACGCTCTTTTACCATTATCCAGGTTCAATACAGTCTTATTCTTTATCTTCATTTTACCAATGCTAAGACCGGCAAATTTCCTGAGCATCTCATCGTGGTTACCGGTAATGTAAGTCACTTTAACTCCTTTAGCCATAAGGCTAATTATGCGTTTAACAACTTTCATGTGAGATTGTGGCCAGTAACGTTTGCTGAACTGCCATATATCTATAATATCGCCATTTAAAATAAGGCGCTTCGGTTCAATGCTCTTAAGGTATTTGTTCAATTCTTCAGCATGGCATCCGTAAGTGCCAAGGTGTACATCTGACAGTACTACCACATCTACTTTCCGTTTCTCGGTTCCGCCCATGCTTTTAAAGTTTTTAAACTATCCTTGTATGACTCAGAAGACCTTCACACAAAATTACTTCCAAGAATTGCCTTTTATGGGTTTAACTAATATCCCATTGTACACTACCTTTTTAACAATAAAGAGGAATTGCTATATCAGACAATCTAATCACTACAAGCTGTACAAGTACTTTGGTAATGTTCCGATAATATGTATATATTGGCTTAACATTGGCCTAAGCAGGAATTATGATTAGGGTCTCTTTTTAGAAAGAATACTTTCTTAAGAGTACATAAACGAAAAAGCCCTTCTAACGGAAGGGCAATAACAGATATGTATTTAAAATGTTGCCCGACCTGGGTTCGAACCAGGGCTCTTCTCCTCCAAAGGGAGACGTGTTGCCAGTTACACCATCGGGCAATTAAATAATGAACTTTTTCAAAACGGAGCGCAAAGATAAAAAATATTTTGTGCCGCAAAACCCTATATACCCCCCTTCCCCTTAAAGGGGGTATTGAACCGTATATGATTCAAGCCCCTATGGGGTTTTAGATAGCCCTAAACAAGGCATTTTTAACGATATTTTTAATTCCTAAGGTATAATTTGGAGTATTTTCGCTCCTATACCCATTAAATCAATGTCAAACGGCATAAATAAGCCCTTAGAACAGCAATATACCCTTCTCAATAACATTTTGGGCTGGCTTGTTTTTATTATTGCTGCCTATGTTTACTGGGCTACTATTGAACCAACTGCCAGTTTTTGGGATTGCAGCGAGTTTATAGCCGTAGATTATAAATTGCAGATAGGCCACCCGCCCGGGGCTCCTTTTTTACAGCTTGTTGCTCACCTTATTTCATTACTCACCTTTGGCGATGTACATAAAGTAGCCCCCTATATAAACCGTGTTTCTGCCACTTGCAGTGCATTGGCTATTATGTTCCTATTTTGGACCATAACTTACTTTGCTAAGAAACTAATAGAGAAGAATGGAAGCCTAACCGAGGGTAAAATTTATGCCATATTAGGTAGTGGTTTGGTTGGCGCCCTTGCTTATACATTTACCGATTCTTTTTGGTTCTCAGCAGTGGAAGGTGAGGTTTATGCTATGTCATCATGCTTTACCGCCATGGTATTTTGGTGCATTCTTAAATGGGAAAGAGCCGAAACCTATTCTGCTCGATGGATAGTACTTACTTTTTACCTTGTCGGGCTTTCTATAGGTGTCCACCTATTATGTTTACTAACCATTCCTGCAGTAGTATTCGTCTATTATTTTAAACAATTCCCGAATGGCATTCAATCTCCCTTATTACAAAAACTATTCAGTTTTCTAACCCATAACCCTAAAAAGCAAGGAGCTATTATTGCAGGTATAATAGCTGTGGTATTGCTTGGCTCCATACAAACAGTGATTATCCCGGGTATTATTCAATTGGCTGCTGACTTTGAGATATATTTTGTGAATAAGCAGGGAATGCATTTTAATTCGGGTACTGTAATATTTGGCATAACTCTTACTCTTTTAATAGCCGCTGGCCTAATATTTACCAGGATTAAGAATCGCCCGGGTTGGAATACTGCTATACTTTCTTTTTGTATGTTATTAATTGGCTATTCTTCTTTCCTGATACTTGTAATTCGTGCCAACGCGCCTACACCGATGGACGAAAATAATCCAAGCGATGCAGTTCAGCTGCATGCATATTTAGGCAGGCAACAATACGGCGATTGGCCCCTTGTTTACGGTCAATACTATAATGCTCCATTAGATGCTAAAGTGCCTTATACCGATGGTGACCCTGTCTATTCTAAAGACACCAAACTAGGGAAATACATTGTCACCAACGACATGAAAGAGGCCGTGCCAAAATATGATAGCAAGTTTTGCACCTTTCTTCCCAGGATGTGGAGTGCCGGCGATAATCATGAAATAGGATATAAGAATTGGGGAGGAACTGATGTGAACAAAACCTTATATGTAGGTGCAAACAAGGACAGCTCAATGATTGATAAACCAACCTATGTAGATAATGTCCGCTACTTCGTCCGATATCAAATGAACTTTATGTTCTGGCGGTACTTTATGTGGAATTTTTGTGGCAGGCAAAATGACATTGAAGGATATGATGATGCAGATGCTTTACATGGCAATTGGATAACTGGCATACCATTTATAGATTCAATGCTGGGAGAACCACAGGAGAATATGCCGGATGAATTAGCCAAGAATAAAGCCCGTAACCCCATGTATGGACTGCCTTTATTATTAGGACTATTGGGTTTTGTATATCAATTAAGGAAGGATAAAGCCAATGCACTTGTTATTACTGTGTTATTCTTTTTCACAGGGCTTGCTATTATCCTATACCTAAACCAGGCTCCATATCAGCCTAGGGAAAGGGATTATTCCTATGTAGGGGCATTTTATGCTTTTGCTATATGGATAGGCTTGGGTGTATTAGGTATGTGCGAATTAATTTCTAAGTTCTCAAAAAGTGAAAAACGCAATGCAATTATCTCAACAGTATTGTGCATGGTTGTACCTGTTGTAATGGTTCATGCAGAATGGGACGATCATGATCGTTCGGGCAGATATACTTGCCGCGATATGGCAATAAATTACCTTGAATCATGTGCACCGAACGCTATACTTTTCACTAATGGAGATAATGATACGTTTCCTTTATGGTATGCACAAGAGGTAGAGGGAATACGTACTGATGTAAGGGTATGTAATCTTAGTCTGCTCAGTGCCAGCTGGTACATAGACCAGATGAAGCGCAAAGCATATTTATCAGATACATTACCTATATCACTTACCCATGATCAGTATGTGGATGGCACAAGAGATTATTTGCCTTTTTATAACAAGAAAGAAACTGGGTATGCTGATTTAAAAGAAGCAATAGAGTTTATAAAAAGTACCGACCACAAGCAAGAATTGTATTTGCAGGATGGCAGGTTCATTAATTATTTCCCTACCAAAAATTTTGCCATAAAGGTGGATGAAGATGCGATAATTAAAAGCCATATGCTACCGGCAGCATTGAATGATAGCATAGTGGAATATGTGGCATGGAGTGTACCGGGTAACTATGTATATAAAAATGTATTGATACAATTAGATATGCTGGCTAACAATGATTGGAAACGGCCCATATATTTCGCAGTCACTACAGGCTCTGATGCATATATAGGCCTTGATAAATATTTCCAGCTGGAAGGAATGGCATATAGATTAGTACCTGTTTTAAATAATGAATCAAACAGTATAGAAGGAACACGTGTTGCCACCGATATTATGTATAATAACGTCATGCATAAATTCCGTTGGGGCAATATGGCTAAGGTCTATATTGATGAGAATATACGCCGCATGGCAATTGATCTCAGAATTCAATTAGGTAGCCTGGCTCAAGGGCTTATAAAAGAAAACAAGAAGGATTCTGCACTAAAAGTTCTTAACCTGTGTATGGATTCTATACCTAAAGAAACCTGCCCTTATGGTGGGACAATGGCAATAATAGATTTCTGCTATTACCAGCTTGGCAATTATCCTAAAGCAAATGCGCTTGCGAAAGAATTATTTGACGAAGGGGAGAAGAAACTTTATTACTACCATACTCTCAGCCAATCAATAATGAATTATAACAAAGAAGATATTCAGGAAACGGAGGCATTGTTAGAAAAGACGCTCTATATCGTGCGCGCTTATAATCAGCAAGACCTGATGAACGATTTTGATGCCCGCATTACAGCGCTTGAAAGAGCAGGGGTTATTAACCATAACTAAAAAGCCCTGCCCTAATAAATCAGGACAAGGCTTTCTGTGGTGGGAGTATCTTATTTGACAATAGTTACCGAACCAATATAATGGTGTTTTTGTTTGAAAATATCTTTAATGTCTACTACATATACGTAAGTATCTTCCTGGGCAATTGAACCTCCGCCATTTACTCTTCCATCCCAACCACGTTCTATATCATTTGTTTGGTAAAGCATTTCCCCCCAACGGTTGTAAATACTCATGCTAAACTCTGTTATGCCTATTCCTTTTCCGGTAAAATAGTCGTTGTCTTTATCTCCGTTAGGACTGAAAGCATTAGGAATGTAGAAGATAAATTGAGGTAATATTCTTACACTATCTACTGCTACATCCTTACAACCGTATGAGTTATTGCTTGTCAATTGTATTTTGTATGAACCGGTATCTTTATAAATATGAGTTGGGTTTTCCTCAAAAGAAGGCGCACTTTCATCACCAAAATCCCATGTCCAGCTTGTGGTATTTACTGAAGCATCGCGAAAAGCAATAACCGGATTTGCGATTGGTGCTTCGCTTGGGTCTGGGGTAAACCTTGCAATAGCTGTAGGATACACTGTAACATTAGCAGGTGCTGAAGCTTTGCTTACACATCCTGCAGGTGAAGTTACCGTTACTGTCACCGTATAAGTGCCTGATTGCAAATAAGAGTGTGATACAGGATTTGTAGTCGAAGAGAATCCATCACCAAAATCCCAGAAATAAGTGTCAGATGAATTTCCTTTTGTTGTATCCTGGTAAGTAAAGGCTGCTTCCTTGCAAGATGCCTGTGTTTGTTCAGGTATAGTTATTACAGGAAGTGCATGTATATTTACGCTTATTGTTTTTATTACACTCATTCCACATTGATTACTTACTGTAACAGTATACGTAGTATTTGTTAAAGGAGATACTTTGAATGGGCCTGAACCAGTAAATCCATTACTCCAGCTTATATTTATTAAGCCTGTACCTGAAGCAACATTAGTATATATTGATACGCTATCTCCGGCACAAATCGATTGCGTTGGAGGTACGGTTACATTTGCAGCATCCAGGTTCCATGTGGCTATTGACACTACTGCAGGATTTCCTTTACAGCCATTGGCATCTATTGCAGTTACCGTATAGGAAGTTGTATTGGTTGGGGTAACATTTAATACAGAACCTGTAATGCTGCTGCTGTTCCATTGGTAAGTATAACTTCCTGTACCGCCAGTTGCAGATGCAACTATAGATACTGTTGTGCCGCTGCAAATACTATCGGGTGCCGAAGCTGTAGTAACTACCGGTGTAGGTTGGGCAATGGCTATTGATGCTTTAGTTGTACAACCATTTGCATCAGTTACATTTACAGTATAAGAGCCAACACTAAGGTTAATTGCACCATAACTTGTTTGCACAGGGGTTGTTGTCCACGCGTAAGAATAAGGTGGCGTACCACCTATTGGATATGCACCTGCACTTCCATTGCTATCGCCATAACAGGTAACATTCTTTGAACTTGGTATGGTAGCAGATAAAACCGGAGGTTGAGATACAATAACAGTGTCCATTTTCACACAACCATTAGCATCGGTAATAGTGGCTACATAAGTGCCGGCCCCAATGCTGCTGGCAGTAAATCCGGTTTGTGTGGGGATAGTATTCCAAATGCAATTATATGTTGGTACTCCACCGGAAATAGAAACTGTGGCAGAGCCATTTTGCAAACCATTGCAAGTTGGTTCCGTCATACTCGATGTGATCTTTATAGGTTGTGATTGTGTTATAACAATATTCTCAGTTATAGCACATCCATTACCATCTTTAATAGTAATATTATAACTACCGGCAGTAAGATTGTTGGCAGTATTGCTAATACTTACATTTGGCACCCATGTGTAAGTATACAAAGGAGTACCACCGGTAGTATTTAATATAATGCTGCCATTGTTTCCACCATTGCAACTAACATTAGTTCCGGATATAGTTGCAGCAAGTGCTGTTGGTTGCGTTATATTAATTGCAGTAGTTGTTGTGCAATTATTAGCATCAGTTACAGCAATTGAATATGTACCTGCTGTAAGGTTATTTGCAATGTTTCCTGAGCTTACATTTGGTGTCCATGCATAAGTATATGTTGGGGTACCTCCGATCGTATTAAGTATAATGCTGCCATTATTGCCGCCATTGCAGCTTACATTGGTTACAGAAGATACTGATGTTATAAGTGTTGCTGGCTGTGCAATTATTGCAATGGTGTTAGTTGTACAACTATTGGAATCGGTTACTGTAATTGAATATGTACCTGCTGTTAGATTATTGCCTACTCCGCCAGTACTTACCTTAGGTGTCCAGTTATACGTGTATGGCTTAATACCACCACTTACTACAACCAACGCCATTCCATTATTGCCGCCATTGCAGCTTACATTCAATACAGAAGTTGGAGCAATTAAAGCAGTAGGTTGAGTTATGATCACGGTTGAACTATCAGAACATCCGCTAGCGTCAGTAACTTTTACAGAATAAGTACCTGCTGAGATATTAACTATAGTTGAGTTTGTACTACCGTTGCTCCATTTGTACTTAAATGGTGATGTGCCTCCGGTTACTGTGCTTATTGCACTGCCTGTGTTAGCAGCATTGCATTTCACATCTATTTTTGTTACAGTAAGAACAGGAGGGGTACTGCCTTTTACAGTATCTACAATTGTATCAGAACATCCGCTGCTTGCTATACTTGTCACTGCAACTTTATATATTCCTGCGCAACCCACTGTGACAGTTTGTTGTGCACTGCTACCTATTATACAAGGGCCCACCCATTGATATGATGCAGCTCCACCGGGTGCAGTAAGTGTAACATTATTACCACAAATTGCCGGCGAAGAGGAAATAATGCCAGGTGAGCAGGTAGCATCAAAATATGCGTACCCAAAGTGGCCACCTAATGCACAATCAGATGATGTGATTTTTAATGTAAGGCATTGACCAATATATGCTTGCAATGGAGCAAATACTGTTGTCCATGGTTTGCAATACACTGTATCATTGTCGGGTGCATAATAGATAGCTGTGTAACCTGGTAAGCCAGGGCCGGAAACTACTGAGTAGCTACCACAATTAGCAATCGGGTTACCGCTAGGGTCAAGTATTTCTACATTAAAATAAGGTTGTTGATAGTATGCATGGCCTGGATTTTCAAGAACTATAGCATACATATAAGTAAAGTTGGCATTAGCTGCAGTTACAGTAAATGGCTGTTCTATAATACCCATTTGAGCACCATTCCTTGTACTGTCACCAATTCTTACCGAATATTTTCCACCTGTAGGGCAAACTACAGGTATAAGGGCGCCTGCAACAGGGTCTAAGCCTGCTCCTGCTGTAATAGAAACCTGGTAATCGTTAGTGTTAGCATCATAAGCTGAACGTTGCACTGCTCCACATGCTCCGCCTGTTGGCGCAGTATTGCTAAATGCTGTAGTGGTAGATGTGTTTTGTTCATAATAAGCGCTCCATGCTGATAAGGTTCCGTTTTCAAAATCTATGTTATCGCATGCAGGGTTGCATGCAGCCAAAACAGAGTGAGACTGGTCTTTTATGTATTCTTCTACTGTGCCGGGGTAGTTCTTATTAATGTCTTCAAACTTTTTGTATAAGTTAGTATACTCGGCTATTTTTGTGCTGGCATATTGCTTTATATCGTTTTCAGTATTTATGGTGCCCTGTTCAACTTGTTTCCAATAAGCACTTCTGTCATCACCAAATATCTTATCATGGTAATAAGCAGTGAACAAGTTCATGTCGGCATCAGATGCACCAAATGTAAGTTGAACCGTTTGTAAAATATGGCAAGAGTCTAGCCTGAGAGAGAAATACTCTATCTTATCGCCCCCGATTGAGGGTTTGCTGGATATATAAGATGAGTTGGCTTTAGTTTCATTATTAGAAGAAGACTGAGAGTAATTTTTTTTGTCGCTATCAAATGTTGTTGATGGGTTATAATATGCAGGGGAGATTTCTGTTTGGCGGGGATATTCACTCCTGATATATCCCCTGTCACCGCCATCTTCCGATGATAGCGTTTTATCAGGTTTGTTTTTAGCTATTGCTGTGTCATGGCATATAAAAGATACTGTCGTTGTGAGAAGTAAGATTCGTATTCCATGGAGTAGTCTACTTAATAAATAACCTCTTAGCGTAGTAATTGGTTCCATGCGTTCCCTCCTTTTTTAAATGATCAGGTCATTGTTTATCTAAACGCTTTAGGTTTGTTTTGGTTACGGTGACTAATGTCACATATTCAGAAAGAATAGTGAATCAGTCACTTATAATTTCATAAGCACCAGAACACCCACCAAATACTGTTTAGATATAAGGTTCTGGTGAATAACTTTACGAGAAAAATTGTGATTTAGCGTAACCTTTTATACGATAATCGTAAAAGGCAGCCTCAGGATATTTCAGGAGTCGCTAGGAAAGAGTGAATCGCAGCGCTATACCACCATCCATTGTAGAGGTAGGATATGATGACGAGATAGCAGGAGTATTAATTACCTTATCAAAGTATAGGCGGAAACTTACACGCGTGTTTATCATATATTCTGCTGTAGCCTTTGCCGAAAAAATTGATTGTCCACCTGTGATCTGGTTCGATAAATTAAGAGAGTTCCTTAAAATGGTTTGATTTTCCCGCAATGAGAAATCCAGTTTAATAGTCACATCATTT
>DATHOD010000088.1:0-8118 GCA_035485295.1 Bacteroidia bacterium | reverse complement strand
TTGCTTACCGATGGCTTGCGTGCAGAACGTGAACAAGGTATTACCATTGATGTAGCCTACCGCTACTTCTCTACCCCTCGCCGTAAATTTATTATTGCAGATACCCCCGGGCATATACAGTATACACGTAATATGGTCACTGGGTCATCTACTGCTAATCTTGCTATTATAATGGTAGATGCCCGTAATGGTATTATAGAACAGACTTGCAGGCATACACTTATTACCTCTCTAATTGGTATAAAGCATATTGTAGTGTGCATAAATAAAATGGACCTTGTTGGTTTTAAAGAGGAAGTATTTGAAAAGATCCGCGCCGATTTTGAAAAATTCTCTTCTAAGCTAGAGGTGGTTGATATGCAGTTTATACCTATTGCTGCACTTAGTGGTGACAATGTGGTAGAGAAGTCTACAAAAATGCCTTGGTACCAGGGCAGCACATTGCTTTATTTGCTTGAAAATATACATGTGGCAAGTGATGAAAATCTTATCGATTGCCGATTCCCTGTACAATATGTTATCCGCCCTCAATCTGATAAATACCACGATTATAGGGGCTATGCAGGTAAAGTAGCAGGTGGAATATTGAAAAAGGGAGATACGATTAAAGTATTGCCATCAGGATTCACCACCAAAATAAAAGCAATCGACACATTCGATGGTGAATTGCAAGAAGCATTACCGGGAATGTCAGTAACCATTTTACTGGAAGACAATATTGACATAAGCCGCGGTGATATGCTTGTTCGTGAGAATAACCAGCCTAAGGTTGAACAGGATATTGATATGATGATATGTTGGCTGAATGAGCGGAAATTGATTGTGGGCAATAAGTATGCTATTAAGCATACCACACAAGATGCACGTTGCGTTGTAAAAGAAGTTCAATACAAGATCAATATCAATACTCTTCACCGTATTGAAGATGATAAAGAAATAAAACTGAATGATATCGGTAGGATATCTATTCGTACAACACGCCCTCTATTCTTCGATAGTTACCGAAAGAACAGGCGTACCGGCAGTGTAATACTTATAGATGAAACCACCAACGAAACCGTTGGTGCGGGAATGATATTATAGGTTATTTTGGGCAACATCCTTTTCTGAATTCTTTTTGATATGCTCCAGAACCCTTTGATGTATTTTATGCACAATATAGTCACTCCATATAGTCCAATAAAAATCTGGTCTTATTCTATTAATATACCATGTAGTTCCTTCAACCAGAGTATGCCCATTAGGCAACTGAGTTAGTTTAAATTCTCCTTTCTGTGAAACCCAATATCCATGTAAATGGTTAGGGTGTATATCATAAAGACTTAACTCTTTCATGGGTTCAGGTTGTTCTGCCACGTCAAATTTCAATAGTGTTGGTTCTTTCCATTCTGTTATTGGCTCAACAAAACTTCCAGTCGAAAAATTGCAATGCCTCACGGCACCAACACCACGTCCATCTATTTGAGCACTTGTAGGATATGCTATTCCAGTCTTAAATATTAATTCAGTGGGCTCTTCCATTTTGGGGAACTGGATGATGTTACTCCATACTTGTTCTATAGGAGCATTGATTTCAATGCTAGTTGTAACTGATCTGGTTTCTTCAGTATATCCAACTTTATTTTCAAATGCCATTAGGGCAGGCACAGAAAGAAACAACAAAGTGCATACTGTTGGAATATTCTTATGCCGTTTATTCTTGATTATATAATAACCAATCCGGTGGCCTATAAAATTGAAGAACAATCCAATTGGTGCAGCCATTAATAAACATATAATACCTTCCCATGCAAACCCAAGCATGCCTACACAAAAAACTCCTAATGCACCCATAGAAGTATAGCACAAATCTTGCCTGCTTACTGGACTATTCATACCTAATATTAATGTGGTGATTATACCCATTACCATTGGCAACCAAATAAATAATCCTAATGCATAGTCTCTAAAAACATTAGTAGCCAAATATGCACATATCCAGCCAACTATGCAGGTAATTGCAATTGCAAATATTCGTCTACGCTTTAATGCTATAATATACATGGATACTAAAATATAGACTAAATATACTTAAATACCATACTTGAATTTATCTATGTAATTATGTACAATAAAAAAGGGCGGTCACCCACCCTTTTCATAAAGTTAGAGCTTACTTACTTCAACCCTTCCAAAGCCTTCTTTATACCATCAAAATCAGGATAATCGCTTGCGTTTTCTAAAACCTGTGCAAAACGAATGGTGCCTTCTTTATCTATTACAAATGAAGAACGCTTGGCAACGCCTTTTAATCCGAGTATCCAATTATCGTATTTGCAACCATACGCTGTAATTGCTTCTTTATTAAAATCGGAAAGAAGAGGGAAATTTAATTGATTGGCCTCTTTATATTTTGCTAATGTAAATGGCATATCTACTGAAATACCGAATACTTCTGCATTCAATCCATTGAAAAAAGAAAGTTCGTCGCGTGTTTGGCACATTTCTTTAGTACAGGTACTGGTAAATGCCGCCGGGAAGAAAAGAAGAACCACATTTTTTCCTTTAAATGATTCCAGGTTAACTGTTTTCTTATCTGTGTCGGGGAGTTCGAAAATGGGTGCTTTTTGGCCTACTGTTGCTGACATAATATCTTGGGGTTTTAATTAATAATTAAACTGCAATACTACTAAATAAAGACAATAAAAAAGGGGCGATATAATCGCCCTTTTTATACTTTAATCCTATGACTATTTCTTTGAAGAAAGATACTTGGCAGTACCGGCATGAGATTCTTCCATGCCCTTTTCGCCTTTTCTCCAGTTAGCAGGACAAACTTCTCCTACTTCTTCGAAATATTGTAAGGCATCAACCATACGGAGGGTGTCGTCTACATTTCTTCCAAGCGGAAGGTCATTTACCAGCATGTGGCGCACAATTCCCTTCTTATCGATAAGGAATAAGCCCCTGAATGCGATGGTAGGCCCTTCAGCAACTATTTCGCCATTGGTTTCCGCCTTATATCCGCCAAATAATACACCATAGTTCATGGAGATCATTTTGGTTGTATCGGCTACAATAGGATAAGTAATTCCCTTAATGCCACCTTGTTCCTTTGGCATTTGCAACCAGCCCCAGTGCGATTGTTCAGTATCGGTTGAACATGCTACCACAGCCACATTGCGTTTTTCAAATTCTCCCATTGCTTCCTGGAAAGCATGCAATTCGGTAGGACAAACAAAAGTGAAATCTTTTGGATAAAAGAAAAACACCACATACTTTTTACCTATGTATTGATCCAATGAAAAATCATTGATAATCTGATCACCAAGAGCTACAGCTTTTGCTTTGAATGAAGGGGCTTTTTTACCCACTAATGTTGTTATCATATTTATTGTTTTTTATTATTAATTAATTGAGGCCGTAAAGATATGAAAGCCATATTTAATTTAGTATGACGTATATCAACTTACTTTACCTCAATATTTTACTGGCCTAATATGTAGGCGAACATAAGCGGTGCCACAATAGTAGCATCCGATTCTATAATGAATCTCGGCGTTTTATCACTCAGCTTACCCCATGTTATTTTTTCATTAGGCACTGCGCCTGAATATGAACCATAACTTGTTGTAGAATCCGATATCTGGCAGAAATATGCCCAGAAAGGCACATCATGCATTTCCATATCCTGGTAAAGCATTGGTACTACACAAATAGGAAAATCACCTGCTATACCACCGCCAATCTGGTAAAAGCCAACACCACGTCCCTTCGAGTTTTTGGTGTACCAGTTAGCCAGCCACATCATATATTCTATACCAGTCTTCATAATACCAGGTTGTAATTCTTCCTTAATGCAATAGGAAGCAAAAATGTTACCCATGGTAGAATCTTCCCAACCCGGACAAATAATAGGCAAGTTCTTTTCTGCAGCAGCTATCATCCAGCTATTCTTAACATCAATCTCATAATGCTTTTTCATAACACCTGAAAGCAATAACTGGTACATATATTCGTGCGGGAAATAACGCTTTCCTGTATCCTGCGCCTTCTTCCAAAGTTTATGAATATGCTTTTGTATCCTGCGGAAAGCTTCTTCTTCAGGAATACATGTATCGGTTACGCGGTTAAATCCATGTTCCAATAAATCCCATTCTTCAGCGGGAGAAAGCTGACGATAGTTCGGAACCCTTTTATAATGGCTATGCGCCACCAGGTTCATTATATCTTCCTCAAGGTTAGCGCCTGTACAAGAAATTATAGATACTTTATCCTTACGTATCATTTCAGCCAGCGATATACCCAACTCAGCAGTACTCATAGCACCTGCCAAGGTAACCATCATTTTACCGCCTTTATCCATATGCGTTACGTACGCCTTAGAAGCATCTACCAATGTGGCAGAGTTAAAGTGCAGGTAGTTTTTTTCAATAAACGAAGAAATAGGTCCTTTTTTCATAATAAACTTATTTGTGTAGCAAATGTAATATAGAAATGATAACTCAACTTATTATCATAAGATTAACTCCTTCTATTTGATAGAATAAGGCTTTTCATTCATTTTTCATATCTTCGAATATGTTTTAACCACTTTGAATGAAAAAGTATTTACTCCTATTTACTCTGTCTCTATCTTCTATTTATTGCTTTGGACAAAAGTATCTTACTAATGCCCAGGTATATAATTTTAATGTGGGTGATGTATTTGAAAGCACAATGGGAAACACTTATACCGTAAGTCCGCCTAATTACATATTCGATTCGATTATTGCAAAATGGTATTCTGCAACAGGTGATACATTATATTATAATTATATTGAATATACTTATTTGCCACCCGCATGCCCGCCTCCATGCACTGGCTCCTCAACCGGTCCTAGTTATAAAACTTATACAATAACAAATTTAGACTCCGCAGCAGGCTTTATAACAATGGGTGAGGATTGTCCGACAAAAGACACTGTATATACTGACGCAAGCCATGAATACTGTGGTAAGAGAGTATATAAAAAATACCCTGTGTGCAGTGATAGTGCTTTCGAGCCCACTACAACCAACTCATGGGATATTGAAGGCTGCGGTGGGGGCTATTTTGATTCTTACGACCCGAGCAGCCTTCCCGCAGGGGGTGATTACACCCACCTTATCTTTTTCAGAAAACATGATACCGCATGCGGAGGTGAGAATATAATTACTGGAATTAACAAATTAATTACGCCGGTAACTTCAGTCACATTGTATCCAAATCCAGCAAGTGTGCAAATTACTATAATATATCAGCTATCACAAGGGCAACATTCTGCATTGCTTAAGTTATATAACACAATGGGACAATTAGTAAAAAGTGAGTTTATAAATAATAATGCAGGGCAATTCACGGAAGATATATCTACTTTGAGTGGTGGCATCTACTATTATATGGTATCTGTAGATGGTAGCATAGATAATACTAATAAACTGGTTATTTTAAAATAAGCCTGGATTCCTCTTTTTTTTCAATAAATCCTTCCTCTTCATAATTTCTTCATAATCAACATATAGTTTCGCTATCAGTTTCTAACCAATAAACAAAAAACGTCATGAAAAAGTTAAGTTTAGTATTAGCTGCAGTTGTATTATCTGCTAGCATTTCTTTCGCTCAAGAAAAAGCTGCTGCAACAAGCAAAACTGCTACTACCGACAAAGGTGCAAAGAGCACAAAGTCAACCAAGGCTACCAAGGCAACCCCTGCAAAGGATGCTAAGCCAGCTGCTAAGGCTGCTGACAAGAAGTAATTACTTCTTATCTAATTGATCAGGTAAGGGCCGTCATTTTGACGGCCTTTCCTATTTACCCCAAACCCCTATAGAGGGGCTTAATAATAAAGAATATCGAATATTGAACTCCCAATTTCGAAGTTTGACATTCATCATTGGATATTAGAACCGTAAGGCTCCTTAAGAGGTTGGGTTTGGATTTTTGCTTATTCCCTGTTATATATCCGCCTAAAAGGCGTATTTTTGCAAATCTTTTTTCAAAGATGATATCATTAAATGGCATAACAGTAAGTTTTGGAGGCTATTCGCTCTTCGAAAATGTAAGTTTCCTTATCAACTCAAGGGATAGGATAGGCCTTGCAGGAAAGAATGGTTCGGGAAAGAGTACTATGCTTAAACTACTTGCCGGACAACAATCGCCTACCCAGGGTAATATTGGCAAGCCTAAGGGCCTTAAAATAGCTTACCTGCCGCAAGATATGGTTCACCAGCATGGTAAAACCGTATTAGAAGAAACTGCTACTGCTTTTATTGAGATACAACAATTGGAAAAGCGCCTTTCAGATATAAACCACGAATTGGAAACACGCACCGACTACGAAACCGATTCATATGCTAACCTTATTACCGAAATAACCGATATATCTCACCGCTTAGAGGTTATTGGTTCAGGTAATATGGAGGAAGAAATAGAAAAGAAACTGAAAGGTTTAGGCTTTGACCGTAAGGATTTTAACCGTTCTACCTCTGAATTAAGTGGTGGATGGCGTATGAGGATCGAGCTTGCTAAATTGCTCCTTCAGAAACCCGATGTATTGCTTTTGGATGAACCTACTAACCACCTTGACATTGAATCAATGCAATGGCTGGAGGAGTTTATGGAGACTTACGAAGGAGCATTGGTGCTAATCTCCCACGATAAAAAATTCTTAGATAACGTTACCACACGTACCATAGAAATATCGAACCAGAAGATATACGACTATAAAACCAATTATAGCCATTACCTGCAATTACGCCAGGAAAGGCGCGAACAGCAGGAAGCTGCAGCCAAGAATCAGCAGAAGATCATCAATAAAACACAAATATTGATCGATAAGAACCGTGCCAAAGCAAGTAAAGCTGCCTTTGCACAGTCGCTTATTAAGAAACTTGATAAAATGGAAATTGTAGAAGTAGATGACCCTGATACTTCTGCTATATATTTCAAATTCCCGCCGCCTGCACACTCAGGTAATATTGTACTAACCGTTGAAAATGCAAGCAAGAGCTATGGCGACAAGCATATTTTTTCCGGTGCAAACTTCATATTGGAAAAAGGCGACCGTATTGCATTTGTTGGCAGGAATGGTGAAGGCAAAACCACTATGATGAAAATGATTGCAGGACAAACGGAATTTTCCGGCAACATAAAGTTGGGTCATAATGTACTTAAAGGCTATTTTGAACAGGATCAGGCAGAAAAACTTGACACCAACAAAACCGTATTCGATACTATTGATGAATTAGCAGTAGGTGAAGTACGTGCAAGAGTGCGTAACCTTTTAGGTGCATTCTTATTCAGCGGAGATGATATAGATAAGAAAGTGAAAGTGCTTAGTGGTGGAGAACGTGGTAGGCTTGCATTATGCAAACTACTGTTACAGCCTTATAACTTCCTTATACTTGACGAACCTACCAACCACCTTGATATCCGTTCAAAGGATATTTTGAAGAAGGCCCTGTTAGATTACACAGGTACATTGCTTATTGTATCTCACGATCGGGACTTTTTAGATGGATTGGTGCATAAACTATATGAGTTCAGAGAAGGGCATGTAAAAGAACACTTGTGCGATATAAATGAGTTTATGCGTAAGCGTAAACTGGAAAGGCTGAATGAATCTAAGACCAAGGTGATTGAAAAGAAAGTAGAGAAACCTAAAACAGCTGAACAGCCTGGTCAAGAAGTTGACAACGCTAAAAAGATAAAGCAACTCAAGTCAAAGATCGATAAGATAGAAGCTGATATTGCCGAAATCGAAAAGAAAATATCAGAATCGGACAAGGTTATTAACGCCCCTGACTTCTACAATGCTTCGAATGATAATTCGAAGTTCTTTGAAGAATACAAGGGCTTAAAAACCAAACTTGAAGCCAAGTTTTCGGAATGGGAAGAGATTTCTGCCGAGTTAAATACCTTGGCTTAATTCTACTTACTTCTTAGTCGCTGTACTATCAGCCGGTATAAATACCAGCGATATGGAATTTACGCAATGGCGTTCATTCTTGGCTGTAAGCCCTTCACCGGTAAACACATGCCCTAAATGAGCGCCACAGTGCGCACATTCAATCTCGGTGCGTTCTCCATCGGGGTCAGGAATACGTTTTACTGCTCCCG
>DATHOD010000087.1:0-19022 GCA_035485295.1 Bacteroidia bacterium | reverse complement strand
TTTTTGTGTGAGGTTGTGTTTTGGTAAAAGGGAGAGCCAGCGGGCACTCCCTTTTGTACTTTGATTAATTGTAATTTTACAGGATAGTATGCAAGGGGTTAAGAGCAGAGTATTTCAGAATAACATCTTTTTAAAGTGGATAAAAATATCTGCTATTATAATGATTGTGCTTTTGTTAGGCTTTCTGCTTACTCTTTTGGTTGGTTCACTTCCTGCCATAAAAGCCAATGGTATTTCATTTCTTTGGGGTAAAACCTGGGATCCAATAAATGATCATTATGGCATGTTGCCTTTTTTAATAGGCACATTATTAACATCTTTTCTTGCTTTAATAATTTCAGCTCCGTTCTCAATTTCTGCTGCACTTTTCCTTGGTGAATATTATCCAAAAGGAATAATTCCCAATATTTTCAGAAACATTATAGATCTTCTGGCTGCCATCCCATCTGTAGTTTATGGCTTCTGGGGTTTGTTTACTATAGTTCCAATTGTTCGAGCCATTGAAATTAAGTTAGGTATACCGGCAATGGGCCTTGGTATATTTTCTGCATCACTTGTTCTTTCAATCATGCTTATTCCTTATTCTGTTTCCCTGATAAGGCAAGTAATAAGTATGACACCTTTGCAACTAAAAGAGGCCGCATATGCGTTGGGCAGCACTCGCACAGAAGTAATTATGAAAGTAATACTTCCATCTAATTTATCCGGTATTTCTGCAGGTTTCCTATTATCTCTTGGAAGGGCGCTTGGAGAAACAATGGCAGTAACTGTACTGATAGGTAACGCAACGCAATTGCCGAAAGGGATTTTCAGTCCTTCGAATACAATGGCTAGTCTTATTGCTAATGAATTTACTGAAGCTGTGGGTTCAGTTTACTCATCCTCACTTGTTGAAATTGGTCTACTACTCTTTGTCGTAACTACTATAATAAATATGATAGGCCGCAACATTATTAAACGATTTGCAGTTAAGCTATGACAACAATAGAAATAGCGGGTATAAAGAGAAGGAAACGTACGGATAAGTTGTTTCGTTCAGTGGTATTTGGTTTTACATTCACCTGTCTGGCTGTGGTATTTGTAATACTATACTACATATTTGAAAAAGGTATCACTTGTATTAACTGGTCATTATTTACCCAAAACCCAAAACCTGTGGGTGAGTCTGGTGGTGGGGTGCTTAATGCTATGGTGGGAACTATAATGCTTGTTTCAGTTGCTGCAGCAATAGCCATTCCACTGGGTATATCTGTGGGTCTGTTCCTGGCAGAAAACAGGGGTAAAGGTATGGCGGACAAAGTAAGTCTTGCTATTGATGTTTTGCAAGGTGTACCTTCTATTGTAGTTGGTATGGTAGTATACATTTGGATAGTAAAACCTTTGGGTACATTCTCAGCTTTCTCTGGTAGTATAGCCCTGGCTATAATGATGCTACCGCCGGTAATTAAAAATACTGAAGAAACGCTTGTACTTATTCCCAATACACTTAAAGAAGCTGCACTTGCATTAGGTGCTTCTGATTTACGAACAACTATTAAAGTAATGTTACCAGCAGGTATAGGTGGTATTTTTAGTGGAGCAATGCTTGGTATTGCACGTATTTTAGGTGAAGTGGCCCCCTTGTTATTTACTGCTTTTGGTAATCCGTATTTAAGCTTTAATATAATGAAACCGGTAAACAGTCTTCCGCAGGTAATATTTAATTATGGTACCAGCCCCTATGATGATTGGCATCGTATAGCCTGGGGCGGTTCTGTAATACTGGTAGGCTTTGTTATAATACTTAACTTTATTGTAAAATTTTTCGAGAGCAAATGGAAGGTACAATTTTAAGAACAGAGAACCTGTGTGCCTTTTTCGGGACTAACCAGATATTGAAGAATATCAATATTGATATACCGGAAAAGAAGGTAACAGCCTTTATGGGTCCTTCAGGTTGTGGTAAAACAACGTTTTTGCGTTGTATTAACCGTATGCATGAATTAACCCCTGATGCACGAGCAGAGGGAAAGGTACGGCTTCATTATGAAGACGTATATGAAATGGATGCTATGACCTTAAGGCGTAGGGTAGGTATGGTTTTTCAAAGGCCAAATCCATTTCCTACCATGAGCATTTATGATAATGTAATAGCGGGTTTTATATTGAACAGAATAAAGCTAAAAGCCAGCGAAAAGGATGCAATTGTTGAAGAGGCATTAAGAAATGTAGCACTTTGGGATGAAGTAAAAGATAAGTTGACCAAGCGCAGCACATCACTTTCTGGTGGGCAGCAACAACGCCTTTGTCTTGCACGAACTGTAGCCATGAAACCAGAGGTAATATTGCTAGATGAACCAACTTCAGCATTAGATCCTTTGTCTACAGCTAAGATTGAAGATCTTTTATACGAACTGAAAGGTAACTATACTATAGTAATTGTTACGCACAATATGCAGCAGGCTGCACGTTTAAGCGATGTAACGGCATTCTTTTATTTGGGCGAATTGCTTGAGTTTGACGATACAAAAAAGATGTTTACAAACCCTAAGCACGAGAAAACACAGAATTATATAACCGGAAGGTTTGGTTGAGAATTAGTATTAATAATATATAAATTACATATAATAAATAACAAATGGAACATCTTCAAGCTGAATTAGACTCTTTAAGAGGTGAATTGAATCAAATGAATTTGCTTGTTCTTAATCAAGTTAAAAAGGCAAAAAAAGCATTTTTAGAAAACAAGCCTAATCTGGTTACAGAAATTGCATCAACTGAAAAATTGGTTAATGCAAAGGAGTTGCAAATTGATAGCCGATGCGAAACTATATTGGCATTATTTACTCCTGTAGCAGTCGATTTGCGTTTTGTATTGTCAGCGCTGAAAATAAATATTAACCTGGAAAGGATAGGTGATATTGCAGATGGAGTTGCCCGTATGGTAGCACATTCAAAAATCACTTTTGATAAAGAACTACTTGAAAGAGTTGAAGCTGACAAAGCTTTTACTGCTGCTATTGAAATGTTTGTTTGTCTTATAGAATCTTTTGAAACAGAAAATACAACCTTAGCCAGAAGTATTTTTACAAAAGATGAAGTGATAGATGATATAATGGATAAATCTATAATTGTTGTTGAAGAGTACGCAAAGAAACATCCCGATAATCTTACCCAGGGAATTCCATTGTTAAGCATTATGAAAATGCTGGAAAGAATGGGAGACCACCTTAAGAATATTGCGGAAGAAATTATTTTCTATGCTGAAGCAAAAGTGCTTAAGCATGGTGGAAAAGTAGATCCTTCAGTTAGTGAGTAGAAAACTTTCTCCACTTCTCAATTACAGCTGTCATATCTTCCGGTAATTCAGATTCAAAAAACATTTCTTTACCGGTAACCGGCTGAATGAAGCCTAATGATTGAGCATGTAATGCCTGCCTTGGTAATAATTTAAAGCAGTTTTCTACAAATTGTTTGTATTTTCCAACAGCTTCCCCACGTAATATTTTATCTCCGCCATAAGTGATATCGTTAAATATGGGATGGCCAATGTGTGCCAGATGCACACGTATTTGGTGCGTACGGCCTGTTTCAAGACTGCATTCAACAAGGGTCACATATCTGAATCTTTCTATAACTTTCCAATGTGTTACTGCATGTTTGCCATGTATACCATCTGGATAAGCACGCATTTTTTTACGGTCCTTAAGGTCACGTCCAATGTGTGCTATAACAGTACCTTCATCTTCTTTAGGGTCCCCCCAAACTAGAGCTAAATACCTACGTTTTACAATTTTCTCGTGAAAGGCTTTTGAAAGCTTGTTCAAGGCTATGTCATTTTTTGCAACAACAAGTAACCCCGAAGTGTCTTTATCAATTCTATGTACAAGGCCTGGGCGTAGCTGGCCAAAAGGGTCCTTATCTGAAACTTTCCCCTGTGGTAGGTTATGAAAGTGGTAGATAAGTGCATTCATTAAAGTACCGGTAAAGTTTCCAACGCCAGGATGAACTACTAGCCCAGCTTGCTTGTTTACTATTAATACATCATCATCTTCATAAATAATGTCAATAGGTATATTTTCAGGTATTAACTCAATTTCACGTTTAGGATAAGGGAAAAGAATGCTGATCTCGTCACCAGGGCGGACCTTATAGCTTGGTTTGGTTGGTTTACTATTTACCGTTACATTACCCACGTCCATTGCATTTTGAATACGGGTGCGGGTTGCGTGGGCAATTTTATGCATCAGGAATTTATCAATCCGCATCAATTCCTGTCCGGGATCAACTACAAAATGGAAATGCTCATGCATTTCCTGTTCATCGTCTTGTGTTTCAATTTCCACTTCTTTCATTTCTCAATTTTCTTTAAATAAAAAAGGAGTCCCAAAGGAACTCCTTTTTATTCTTTAGTAAGGTCAGCTTATTTCTTAGCTGAATCTTTCTTTGTGCTGTCTTGTGCCATAGCAGCTTTAGCAGCTGAGTCAGCTTTAGCTTTCATTGCCATAGCAGCTTGAGCAGACTTAACTGAGTCAGCCATGTGAGCTGAATCCGCTTTCATCTTTTCCGCTTTGGCTTTTTCTTCCGCGCTAGGACCGCAAGCAACAAATGCAAGTGCGCCTGCAAAAGCAATAATTGTGGCTAATTTTTTCATTTCGTGTTGGTTTGATGGATTAAAATTGGCTGCAAATGTATAATTATTTTGATTATACAAACAAATCGTGCCTTTTTTTCTTAAAAAAATGAAATTAGCCTTTACTTTTCTGTAATGGTGAATTCTGTTCTTCGGTTCTGCTGCCTGCCAGCCTCAGTATCATTACTAGCCACGGGATTTGCCGCGCCATAACCAACAAAGCTTAACCTGCCTGGTGTTATGCCTTCTTGTTGAAGGGCTTGCATAACAGTAAAGGCCCTATCTTTTGATAATGCTAGGTTATCTTGCTCATTACCAATGTTATCTGTATATCCTGCTATCTTTATTTTAACAGTTGGATTGTCTTTTAAAAATTTAGCGAACTCTTCTATAACTGCAAGTGATACAGATTCAAGTTGGGCTGAATTACTTTTATAGTAGATATTGTGTAGTGTATAATTTGATCCCACATTTATTTCTTTCACCTGAAAGTCCATATTAACTGGCTTACCGGTAAATGTGTCCTTTATGGTTACTACAGACGAATTAAATACTGCCCCTTTTTTTGTTGCTGTTACAATATAATCGTGCTTTTGAGCCATATTTACTACAGCTCTGAATTCACCGGTTATTGTATCATTCATAACAGCGACCGATTTCTTTGTTTTGGCATCAATAATTTTAACATCTACACCTTCTGCCACATCACCTTCAGAGGTCACATTCTTTCCCGATATCATACTTACAGCTTCTGGTCTTGCAGCGCTATATAATATGAATTGGTATATGTCCCATCCACCCATTCCTTTTCCATTTGCCCGGTTTGGGTCGTTGGAACAGAAATAACCTGTTTTGCCATCTGTACTTACAAATAAACCAAGATCATCACCCGGACTATTGATAGGATAACCAATGTTAACAGGCTCAGTCCAGCGGCCTGAACTATCTGCTCGTGAGTAAAAAATATCATATCCACCAACTCCCATATGTCCGTCAGAGGAAAAATAAAGGGTGTGACTATCGGTATGGATAAAAGGTGTCTTCTCGTTCCCTGGAGTATTAATAGGAGCCCCCGCATTAACAGGTGATCCCCAAATCCCATTTTTTGGATCTTTTTTTGTTATCCAAATATCAATTTTACCCATTCCCCCAGCGCGGTCACTTGCAAAGTACAGGGTTAATCCATCAGCAGCAATTGAGGGTTGAGAGTCCCATGCGTTTGGGTCATTTACCTGATGGCCAATATTCTTTATTTCGTTCCAGCCGCCCTTTTCAAAATCAGAATAATATAGGTCGCAGTTTGCTTGTACTCCACCTTCATCTTTACAGATAGTAAAATAGAGGTGCTTATTATCGATTGTTATTGCAGGCCCTCCTTCATTTTGGCCTCTATTAAATGGTGGCTCCAATGGGGTACCTGCAGTAAAGCTTCCATCCTTTTGTCTTTCACTTTCCATAAAAAACTCCTTCTGGGTTTCCTCTGCCTGATAAGTCAGATCCATTTTACTGTAAGGCATTTTACGAGTAAAAAATGCATACTGGTTATCGGGAGAGATAGTTGCCAGGTATTCGTTATACTTTGTACAAAGTCCTGCTACTGGTATAGGGTCGAAAGGAACAGGGTGTTTAAATATTTCTGTATAAAACTTGGCATACTTAACCATTTGCTTTGCATCAAAAAGATAATCATCGTATTTTTTGGAAAACTTCTTTTCGTCATCGTCCTTAAAGCTTAGAAATTTTTGAAGATATGTTATTGCATCCTCATATTTTTCAGCATCGTAATAGCTGGCACCTATAAAGTAATAAGGATCGGAGTGGTATTTTGGGCATTGTTGAATTACCTTCATGAAAAAGGGTACAGCGGGGTCAAAAGGAGTTTGATTGAGGTTAGCTGTTTTTATTAATTCTTCTCCATAAGTAAAGTTAGCATCCACATAATCCGCCTCTAGGTCCATAGCTTGTTTTAAAAAAGCCATCCGCTCTTCCTTTTTATACTTTTTCATATCAAGCCCCTTTTTATAAAGGTCGACAGCTTTTTTATCATCCATTTCCTGGCAAGATGATGAGCCATTATCTTGGGCATATGAAAGAACTGAAATGCTTAACAATAAAGGAATGAAAAGTATTTTTTTGATTTTATCTATGAATAACATAATGTTTAGAGGCATTATTAAATATGCAGCAAAAACCAGTGAATTACAAATATGGGAATAAAAAAGAGATCAGATACTTGCAGAATTAAATGGCTCCAGCTTCAATAAGCTGAATAATATGTTCCACCTCCTTATCCTCTCCTTCAGGGTCATATGTTGATTTCATATTATCGCCAAAAAGGCAAGCAACGGCTTGCCACATAAAGGCACAAAATGAGCCTTTCAACTCTTTTACTACATCATAAGACGTGTTGCCGGTTTGCCTGTCAATAAGTTTTATTAATAACCTCCCTTGAGAGATAGTTAAATTTTTCAACTCTTGTGTATATTGTTCTTTGAGTTGCTTCTCCATCTCCTTAAGGTATTTTTTCTTCTCTTTTTCAGATGTCATAGTATTTACAGTTTCTACACATTGATTAAAGGTTGCCTGGATAAGTATAGCGTAAGGATATGTAGCTTTCACATCTCTTTTAAGGGTAAAGTACTTTAATGCCTCGTCATAGTTATAGAAAGTGTGGTCAGTAACTACAAAGACAGGATCCATCATAACCATTCCGACCGTATCCCCATTAATAATTTTGGCAGGTAAACGAGTGGGTATATTTACTAAAGCATAGGCAGACCCTCTTACTTGGCCCATCACCTCTACGGATGCAGAAAGAAGTAAAAATAAAGCCATCCTTTTCATTATCCCTTTTTTAGAATTAAACGCTTTAGACTCTTGAAAGTTGTACTATTTATTCTCAAATTTATGGGATTTATGTCAAAAACTAGTTTTTATTAAATTAATACCCTTATTATCAGTGGTATACATATTGTTTGAGTCATGATTACTTAAGACACATAATTCGAGTTTTCGCTGATTTTACTATATTTGTCGCCTAAATAAGCTAATTCATTTGTATGGGGCTATATTTCCTCATATTTCTTGCAGCGTTCTTAGTGGTGTTTATTTGCACCCCGCCCTTGATTAGAGTATCGGTTTGGAAAAACCTTCTCGATGTTCCCGGTGATTTAAGAAAGTTGCATACTAAAAGCATCCCAACTATGGGTGGGGTAATGATATTCGCGGGTACTATATTTTCATTTATGTTATTGCTTCCGTCTATTGCTAACACACTAAAAAGTGATGCTGAAGCTAATTTGGTGATATCGGATTCAAGTTATCTTATAGCTGCATTAATGGTGCTTTTCTTTATTGGAATTAAAGACGATATTATAGGTACTGCTGCTATTTTCAAATTACTGGGCCATATATTAGTTGCAATGATACTTGTTCTTATGGGTAACATTCGCATTACCGGATTTCATGGTCTTTTTGGAGTGTATACCATACCTTATTGGGGAAGTGTGTTCCTTTCAATATTTACTTATGTAGTAATTATTAATGCTATAAACTTTATAGACGGAATTGATGGCTTGGCAGCAGGTATCGGAATTTTAGGTTCTCTTTCATTTGGAATATGGTTCGCATTTGCTAATAGCCCTGTGCTTGCAGCATTGGCTTTTGCATTGTGCGGAGCATTAACAGGTTTCCTTATTTATAATTTCTCTCCTGCCAAAATATTTATGGGCGATTCGGGTTCATTGGTAATAGGCTTAATCCTATGTGTACTTGGAATAAAACTTATAGAATACGATCCTGCTCAACTTCCTTCTTCAGTTGTAGGTATTTCTCGCCCTCTCTTTGTAATGGGTGTATTGGCATACCCTCTTCTTGATACATTGCGCATTGTCATCTATCGTATATTGAAAGGTATGTCGCCATTGGCTGCAGATAGGAATCATATTCACCATGCCTTGCTCGATATGAAATTAAACCACCGCCAGGTATCCTTAATTCTATATTCATTTACTTTCACTATAACAGGCCTTTCAGTATTAGTAAGTGGTATTGGTATGAACTCTACTATGGCGTTTATTATAGTTGGCGGCTTAGCCGTAATAGGTATGCAAATTCCTTTAATAATAAGGGCACGCAACCGTAAGAACAAAACGGGTATTGTAAAGGAAATGGAGCGCCCGCAAGCTATTTAATCTAATTTCTACATACATATTTCTCTTCTCTTACTTTACAAGTAGTTGTATTGTTTGCGAGTTAACATAAGAACTTGATAATAAAAAGAAAAGGCAACCACCATGGTTGCCTTTATATAGAAGAAGTTTCAGGAAAGAAATCTTTCAATAATCTCAACGAATATTAATCTCTTATGCCCTTATCCTTGGCTTGCATATCATACTTACGCATCATAAACATCCAGATAACTAAAAGCGCGCAAATAACTACAATGTAAAATGCATCAGGTCCAAAGCCTAGTCTTTGAAGAAGGTGAAAAGAACGATCACAAATTCTTCCGATCCAATTAAAAAGACCTGTTAAAGAGAAGCTATACCAAGTAATAAGTACCATATAGTTTATTTTGGGACAAATATAGTAATTAATCAAGTTTACATATGTCGAACTGGTTTTATTTTTTAACACGACTCTGCAAATCGTTTTCAATAGTTAAATAATTGCAATAGAAAGAGATAATCTGTTTAAAACTTTACAAGGGATTTAACCGATAAAACGCATATTATTGTACATTCTCAATCTGATATTTCTATAATTTTTCAATGCTCAGGATACTTAAGGCTAATCCTATTTTGTTACTTGTGCTTCCTGTATTACTTGGTGGCACCATTTGGGCTTGGGTGGCTTTGCTTCCGGGTAGTTCATCATTTTATAGCGATACCATGCCTATGTTCAATACATTTTTTAAATGGATATCATATTTCCCGATTGGTGCTTTAGTATTTGGGCTTGCCGTTCTTTTACTCGAGGCCTTTACGTTGAATTCATTTATCAACAAACATTCATTACTTAAGCAGTCATCTTATTTACCTGCGTTCTTTTATATTCTTTTTTGCAGTTGCAGGCATACACTTATATGTTTTTATCCTTCATTGGTTGCATCCTTATTCTTAATACTTGCTGTGAGAAGATTAGCAGAAAGTTATAAAAAGGAAAAGGCATTATCTGAATTGTTCGATGCAGGTTTATTTATTGGTATAGCAGCATTAGTATATGTTCCTGTTATTGTTTTTGTGTTTTTTCTTTGGATAGCTGTATTGATCATGCGATCTCTTAATTGGAGAGATTGGATAGTTTCTGTTATAGGGTTTGCTCTTCCTTTCATTTTTGCAATGGGTTATTTCACTGTGTTTTATTCTCCTGAACATTTTTGGTACGACAGGATTATGCTGGCATTTGGTAATTATAAGCTTGGACTATCTATGCCTTGGAAGGGTATGTTGCTATTTATATGTCTTATTATAACGGCTATAGTTAGCACTTGGTTCTATATAAATAGAATTTCAGATAATATATTGAAGGCTCAAAAGGTATCTGTCCTTATGCTTTGGTTTGTTTTCTTTGCCGTAGTATCAATAGTATTATCACCCGAAAAGAATGCCCGTTCATTTGTAATATTGGCGATGCCTTTCTCTTATATTTTCTCAAATTACTTTACCAAATCAAAATCTAAAGTTCTGCCAGAGATGCTATTTATTTTTTTTATTGTAACTATTGTATTAAGTGTTTTTTTCTGAGTAGCATTTTGTAACTTTGCAGGGCTTTTCAAATAACGATATGATAAAATTTGGCGTAGTAGTTTTCCCGGGGTCCAATTGCGACCATGATATGTTGTATGTGGTGAATAATGTTTTGAAGCAGAAAGCTATTCCGCTTTGGCACAAAGAGACCGATTTACAGAATTGTGATATTATAATATTGCCTGGAGGCTTTTCGTATGGCGACTATTTGAGGGCAGGAGCCTTATCTAAATTCTCTCCAATTATGCAGGAGGTAGCCTCTTTTAGTAAAGATGGAGGATATGTATTCGGTATTTGTAACGGATTCCAGGCACTATGTGAAGCCGGTCTTTTACCGGGTGCTTTGCTTGCCAATACCAGCAGGAAATTCTCATGCAAGAATGTATTACTGTCAGTACAAAATCATGACACATTGTTGACAAAATATATTCCTAAGAATCGCATTCTGAATATACCTATTGCTCATGGTGAAGGGCGGTTTTATGCAGATGCAGAAACATTGGAGAAGATGAATAAGAATGGCCAGATATTGTTCAAGTACTGTAATACAAAAGGTGAATTAACTGAAGATTCAAATCCTAATGGCTCGCTTGAGAATATTGCAGGTGTATGCAATGAAACCAAAAACGTATTTGGTATGATGCCTCATCCGGAAAGAGCTTCAGATGATATTTTGTCGAATACAGATGGAATGATGATATTGAACTCTCTTATTAAATCAGTAAAAGAGAAGAGCCTTGCAATTAGGTAAATAACTTACTTTTCATAGAAGTGCATTTCTTTAATATGCTCTGCAACCAATTGAGGTAGCATATACTTTACTTCCTTTTTATTCTTTATTGAATCACGAATAAATGTCGATGATATTTCCATAACGGGAGCATTGGTAATATGTACCGAATTCCTTTGAGCATACTCAGGTATATCTATAGCTTCTTTCCTGGGATAAACATAAATCTCATAATTGTCCAGTAATTGCTCGTAATTCTTCCATTTATGGAGCGTAGTAATATTATCGGCTCCCATTATCAAGGCAAACTCCTGCTTAGGGTATTTATCTTTAATGTGAGCCAGAGTATTTATAGTGTAAGATGGTTTTGGAAGGGTAAATTCTATTGTGCTTGCTTTAAACCTGTTATCGTATTCTATTGCAAGGCGAACCATAGTTATCCTTTTGTTTTCCGGTAATAAATTTTTTGCAGGCTTAAGCGGATTCTGAGGAGATACAATAAACCATACCTGGCTCAGATCAGTATATTCCACCATATACTCAGCTATAACAAGGTGCCCTATATGCACAGGGTTGAAAGAACCAAAGAAAAGACCAATCTTTTTATGAGAAACAGGCATTTTATTTTAGTACCCTTTATAAGGTTTTGTACTTGCCTTCTGAAAGTTAGGACAGCTTCCGCACTGGTTTTTAGGATGAAATATAAAGCACCCGGAGAATAAAAGCATAACTACTACAATTCCAATAACACTAAGGTATCTTTTTGAGTTTTTCATTATTATGCAAATATACGTCTAAGCCTTATACGCCCTATCCATAATTTAAATTTAGCTAATTTTAGCCGGATTTACAAAGTGAAGAATGCATTTTTCCATATTGGCAGGTACTACCTGATGATGCTACGCGTATTCTCTAAACCGGAGAAATTTAGCGTATATAAGGAAGCTTTATTTTATGAAATAGATAATTTGGGTATCGGCTCACTACCCATAATTGCCATTATTTCGCTGTTTATGGGTGCTGTTATAACCATCCAGGCTGCATTTGGCTTCACCAGCCCATGGGTGCCATTATATGCAGTAGGTGTTACTACAAGAGACTCCATGGTGCTTGAGTTTTCACCTACAATTATAAGTTTGGTATTAGCCGGTAAGGTGGGTTCTAGTATAGCTTCAGAAATTGGTACCATGCGTGTTACTGAACAAATAGATGCACTGGAAATGATGGGTATAAACTCAAAGGCTTATCTGACATTGCCTAAGCTTGTTGCCTGTATGTTAATCAATCCTATTTTAATTATTGTAAGTATGTTCCTTGGCATATTAGGCGGATGGGTGCTTGGTGTCTTTGCTCACGTTGTTACATCTTACCAGTATATCTACGGTATTCAATTCGAGTTCAATCCATTTAATGTTACCTCAGCACTTATTAAGACGGTTGTATTCGCCTTTATAATTGTATCAGTATCTGCATACCAGGGTTATTATACCGATGGCGGTGCACTTGAGGTAGGTAAATCAAGCACTAAAGCTGTAGTATATAGCAGTATACTTATACTAATATTTGACTTTATCCTTGCACAAATACTACTCTCCTGAGGAAAAATGATTGAGCTTAAGCATATAAATAAAACATTTGGAACTCGACAAGTCACTAAGGACTTCTCCGGCACTTTTGAGCAGGGTAAAACGAACCTTATAATAGGGGAGAGTGGTTCAGGGAAAACGGTATTGTTAAAATGTATGGTGGGCCTTACAATGGTTGATTCGGGGCAAATACTCTATAATGGCAGAGATTATCTTAAAATGACTGTAAATGAGAAACAGAACCTACGTAAAGAAATAGGAATGCTTTTCCAGGGGGGGGCCTTATTTGATTCTAAAACTGTTGAGGAGAATGTGACCTTCCCCCTTTCTATGTTTACCAAAATGACAGAGGAGGAAAAGAAGGAAAGAGCTAATTTTTGTCTATCAAGGGTAAACTTGAAAAATGTAAATAACCTTTATCCATCTGAAATAAGTGGGGGTATGAAAAAAAGGGTAGCTATTGCCCGCGCTATTGCTCCTAATCCAAAGTACTTATTTTGTGATGAGCCTAACTCTGGCCTTGACCCCAAAACATCTATTGTAATAGACAAGCTTATTGCGGACCTTACACAAGAATTTAATATGACAACCGTGGTCATTACCCACGATATGAATTCGGTAATGGAAATAGGAGATAAGGTGGTATTTATTTATAACCAGCAGAAGTGGTGGGAAGGTGATAAGAATACTATATTACATACCGATAATAAGGAATTGCAAGATTTCATTTATGTGTCTAAATTCCTGAAGGAGTTGCACAGTAGGCAGCAGCAGAAATGATTTTTAAAATAATTGGGGTTAAGGCATAGTTTATTGCAGGAGTATGTTAAATTTGTAGTAGTAAAGAATTAAAAGCGATTGATATGGTACTTCAGATAGAGAAACAAAAAACCTGTATGGTTGTCAAAATAAACTCCGAGAAATTAGACAGCCTTATTGCGCCTGAACTTAAAGCGGAACTGGTAAATATTACTTCTGAAGGGGCAAAGAATATTATTATCGATATGTCAGATACCCGTTACTGCGATTCATCAGGATTAAGTGCTATTCTCGTGGGCAATAGGTTATGTAAAAATGCAGGTGGAATGCTTGTCCTTTCAGGTTTAAAAGAGCCAGTGAAAAAGCTGATTTTGATCTCTCAACTTGACAGCATTATTAAGACTGCTGTTACTCTGGAAGAGGGTATGGGAATGATAAGTGGTTCCAAGTAAATTTAACCAGTGGATGCCTTTGATGTAACAATTCTGGGTTGCAGTTCTGCAACACCCGCCTTCGGCAGGAATCCTACGTCTCAACTTGTTCATATAGCCGGAAGATATTTTTTGGTTGATTGTGGTGAGGCTACACAAATGCAGCTTAGACGATTCTCAATTAAATTCCAGCGCATAAGTCATATCTTTATAAGTCACCTCCATGGTGATCATATTTTGGGCTTACCCGGATTATTAGCTAGCCTTCATTTACTTGGAAGAACTGAGCCCATGCATATATATGCCGAGGCAGGACTGCAAGAGTTGATAGAAGTAAATAACAAGCAATCTCGAACAGTACTTCAATATCCTTTGATTTTTCATCTACTAGATTTTTCTGCCTCTCAGGTAATTTTTGAAGATGAAAAGTTGATGATAAGTACGCTTATTATGAAACATAGTATACCGTGTTCTGGTTTCTTGTTTGCTGAAAAGCCAAGGCCAAAGAAGTTAGTGAAGGAGCAAATAGAAAAACTGAATATTCCCATTGAACAATTAGAATCTATCAAAAATGGAGCCGATTTCATAGCAACTGATGGCACCAAGGTAGTTAATGAAAGTATTACACTTCCAGCTTTGCCACCTCGCAAGTACGCTTATTGTTCCGATACAATTTACAATGAAGATGTAATACCGGAAATTACAAAAGTCGATTTACTATACCACGAAGCAACTTTCATGGATGATATGAAAGCACGTGCAAAGCAGACTATGCATTGTACTTCTAAAGATGCCGCGAATATTGCAAAGAAAGCGGATGTTGCTAAGTTAATAATTGGTCATTTTTCTGCCAGATATAAAGACCTGGAACCCTTACTTAATGAGGCTCGTGAAATATTTCCCTCAACTTACCTTGCCAGTGAAGGTGAAAAAGTGAACGTGTAATGTCGAAAGAGGAAAATAAAAATATTGCTCCTTTGCCTGAAGATGAACGCTTTATGCGGGAAGCTTTGAAAGAAGCAAAGAGGGCTTTGGAAAAAGATGAAGTTCCAATTGGAGCAGTAATAGTATCAGGTGGTACGATAATAGCCCGTGCACATAACCTTACTGAAAAATTGACAGATGTAACCGCTCATGCTGAAATGCAAGCTTTTACTTCAGCCTCCAACCATATTAACGGCAAGTATTTGCAGGAGTGTACCTTATATGTAACTATTGAACCCTGTATTATGTGTGCCGGAGCATCTTTTTGGGCTCAAATAGGCCGAGTAGTATATGGTGCATCTGACCCCAAAAGGGGATTTATGTCGGTTGGTACCAGATTATTGCATCCCCGTACGAAAATTACAACTGGTATACTTGAAGACGAGTGTTCAAATATTCTTACTACCTATTTTCAAAGTAAAAGGGGATAGCTTCAAGGATAGCGGATAAGCGGGATAATTTTCGTATCTTTGCAGTCTAAACCAATTACGAATTAACATGTATCCTGAAACCCTAGTAAAGCCATTTAAGTCCGAACTTACAAGCGCAGGTTTTGAAGAACTCACTACTCCTGTTGCTGTTGATAATGCTGTTCGCCGTGAAGGCACCGTACTTTTAGTAGTTAACTCTGTGTGCGGTTGCGCTGCTGGTGCAGCAAGACCAGGTGTAATAGCATCTTTAAAAAATTCAAAGGTTCCTGCAAACCTTACAACAGTATTTGCAGGTTTTGATGTTGAAGCTACTGCACAAGCAAGAAGACATACTTTACCATACCCACCATCTTCACCATCAGTTGCTTTGTTTAAAGATGGTAAGCTGGTTCATTTTGTTGAGCGCCATCATATAGAAGGCCATTCAGCTAATATGATTGCTGAGAATCTTAAGGCTGCTTACGATCAGTTCTGCTAAATAAAAAAGATTTATTAAAATTAAAAGCCCCGCATTGCGGGGCTTTTTTTGTTATCTGCTTGTACCTTTTATCCAGTTCACTATTTTCTCGCATTTGGGTGTGTCCTGACTCATGGCTACACCTACCCAGTGCCCATTTTCGTCAATCATAAACTTCTGAAAATTCCACATTACAGGTGCGTCCTGAACCCCATTTTCCGATTTTTCGGTTAGCCATTTGTATAATGCATCCATATCATCTCCTTTTACCGATATTTTTTGCATCATAGGAAATGTTACACCATAGTTTTTGGTGCAGAATTCTTTTATCTCACCATTGGTACCCGGTTCCTGGTGCCCAAAATTATTAGCAGGGAAGCCGATAATAGTAAATTTATCTCCACCGTATTCTTTATATAGTTTTTCCAATTGGGCATATTGTGGTGTAAAACCACATTTAGATGCAGTGTTGACAACAAGTACTTTCTTACCTTTTAATGAAGCTAGGTTAAAATCTGCTCCTTCAAGGGTTTTAGCTTTAAAATCGTAAAGAGTTTTCATTTGGGCTTTGAAAGATAGTAGTGAAAAAAACGCTGCAATTAATAAAATGCCAATTAAGGTGAGTTTTATTTTCATAGGGTTAAATTTTAGCTAAGTTATCAAAAAGTAAGCATATGGATAGGTGATCTGTTAATTCCCAAAATGGCCCATTTAACGGTTATTTAACCTAAAATTTAGGTTTTCATACAAAAAATACTATATTTGTCACCTTATAAAAGTCGATGATGCGTAAGCTTACTTTAGCATTTATTATAGTTTTAGTATTCCCACTCGTAGGTTTCTCCCAATACTATTTTGATTATGGGATGAAGCTCGGTGTATCTAATTCATTAACTGACATTGGTGGTTTAGAACAAACTGCAAGACCATTCGTGCTTGATATGAAAACACAAGAAACACGTTGGGCAGCGGGGTTTTATGGACGCTATAAGTTAAAAGATCCTTGGTCAATAGAAGCTAATTTAACCTACGTAAGAATTCAAGGAGCTGATAGCCTTTCTACAAACTCTGGAAGAAGAGGAAGAAACCTTAATTTTCGAAATGATATTTTCCAATTCTCGCTTATGGGAGAATGGACATTCTTTGAAAACCCTGACTTAGGAAATACATATAGGTACGAGAATGCTTTTGCAGCATATTTGGCGACTGGTATAGCTGTATTCTATCAGGACCCTTATGGTTATGGAAACCCTCCTGGCGGACATGGATGGGGTTGGTATAACCTTCAGCCTTTAGAAACAGAAGGAGTACATTATCACAAAATACAGCCAGGTATTCCAATAGTACTTGGATTCAACTTTACCTTAGCTAAGAAATATAGGATTGGTTGGTCTTTAGGATGGACAAAAACATTTACTGATTATCTTGATGATATTAGTGGCAAATATCCTCAACCATCTCAACTTACTAGTCCAATGGCAGCATATTTTTCTAACAGAACTCGTCCAAATGCCGTTGAAGAAGCTGATGGCCTTCCTGGAGATAACAATTATAGCCCAGGTCAAAAAAGAGGTGATATTACAAACTATGATAGCTATCTTATTACTACAATAGATGCTGGATACGTAATACGCGGGAAGAGTAATTTCTACCGTCGCCACTACGGAGGTATCTTCAGTAAGAATAAATATAAGGTAAGAAGAAGAAGGGCCAAGTTCTAAATCTGGTCTAAGTACCTCTGGTACACTTTTTTCTATGTCTCAAGCTTCCTTTATTCATAAAGAACGATTACACGTAAATCTTGTAAAAGCTGTTATTCAGGCTTTGCAGCAGATTTTTGCTGACGGAAAGTATTCTGATACTGTTGTGAAAAATCTTCTTAAATCCAACCCCAAGTGGGGTTCTAAGGATAGAAAATTTCTTGCAGAAACAGTTTATGAAATAGTAAGGTGGTGGCGCAAGTTGTGGATGATTTATGGAAAGGAAGCATCACTTTCTGACTCTGATTTATTCAATGTTATTGGAATATACTTAAACCTTCATGGGCATGAATTGCCCCAATGGAAGGAATTGGAAAGTATAAGAAATGTCAATTTTGAGGATAGAATAAGAAGGGCAGAACATAATAGAGTACTGAGAGAGTCTATACCTGATTGGTTAGATGAATTAGGTACAAAGGAACTTGGTGGGAAATGGGAAAAGGAATTACATGAACTGAATAAACCAGCTCCTGTAATTATCAGAGTTAATACTCTGAAAGTACCTCGTGCAAAAGCGCAACAAGCATTGAAAGCTGAAGATGTCGAGTCTGCAGTAGTTCCAAATCATCCCGATGCTTTGCAATTAGATGTGCGTAAAAACATATTTCGTACAAAGGCCTTTTTTGATGGATGGTTTGAAGTACAAGATTCATCTTCACAAGAGGTTGCTTACTTTCTGGATATAAAACCTGGGATGAGAGTGATAGATGCTTGTGCCGGTGCAGGTGGTAAAACTTTGCACATGGCTGCTATAATGCAAAATAAGGGCAAAATAATTGCACTCGATTTGCACGAATGGAAGCTAAAAGAGCTTCAGAAAAGAGCTTCCAGGGCAGGAATAAATATTATAGAATCGCGCCCTATAACTTCCGCTAAAGTGATAAAGAGGCTTGAAAATAGTGCTGAAAGAGTATTGCTTGATGTGCCTTGTACCGGGCTTGGTGTGCTTAGGCGAAGCCCTGATATAAAATGGAAATTAGACTTACAAGGAGTTGAAAGGATAAAGCAACAGCAACTTCAAATAATTACTTCATACTCCAATATGCTGAAAGTGGGTGGCAGGATGGTATATGCTACTTGTAGTATTTTGCCATCAGAAAACGAAGGTATTGTTTCAGCATTTCTGGCTGAAAAATCAGAATTTAAGAAGGTAGCAGAAAATAAAATATTGCCCTCACAGTCAGGGCAGGATGGCTTTTACATGGCTGCTATAGAGCGGACAGCCTGATTACTTCTCGAACTTACGGACGATAACAGATGCGTTATGTCCACCAAACCCAAACGTATTGCTTAATGCGGCATTAACTGTTTTATGTTGGGCCTTATTGAAGGTAAAATTGAGCTTATTATCCAATTCAGGATCATCAGTAAAGTGATTGATGGTAGGAGGTATGATACCATTCACAACAGTCATTATACAAGCAATAGCCTCTATTGCTCCTGCTGCTCCTAGTAAGTGGCCAGTCATGGACTTAGTAGCGCTTATATTTAATTTATATGCGTGTTCACCAAATACCTTTAA
>DATHOD010000086.1:0-16395 GCA_035485295.1 Bacteroidia bacterium | reverse complement strand
GTTTTACCGTGGCAACAGAAACGACATTCAACCTTATACCGTCTTCTACCCTAGTTACAAAGTTGGTGATTCAACTTACAGCAACGTAGCTGTAACAACTACCGAAAACATTGGCCATGAAGATAATTACGGGCTGAGCATTTATGGCACCATACCTTTTACGCCTAAGTTTAACCTGCGTACCAATGTATCACTCTTCCAACGTTATATAGTTACAGGCTTCCCTACAGGTGGTAATATAAGCGGGTTTAACTACCGTATAAACATGAATGCCACTTACGAATTTAACGACGATCTAAGCTTTGAAGCGTTTGGCAATTTCAATTCACCGCGTGTGAATGCACAGGGTACATATCCTCAATTCTTCGTGTACACATTCGCATTTCGCAAACAGCTATTTCATAAAAAGGCAAGTATTGCAGCTACTGCTACCAACCCATTCAACAAATACATAAACCAGACTACCAATCTTACCGGCGATAATTTTACACTTGTTACCACCCGAGAACTGCCATTCCAAAGCTTTGGAATTAACTTCACTTACAAATTTGGCAAGATGGAGTTTAAGCAAGATAAAGACCAGCCTTCTGATAATACTGGTGGTGGTGAAGGAGGGAATTAAAATTCCTTTCTGAAGAATATTGAATGCCAAAGTGCCCCCCTTTGGAGGGGGCTTGGGGGAGGAACCTTTGCCACTAATTTCACGAATTAAAACCAAATTGTCATTGCGAACTTTTTTGTCATTCTGAGTGTAACGAAGAATCTATTCCAATTGGGCGTGCCCCTTCAGGTCGGGCTATACGCTTTTACTCCTCCCATAAAGCGAGATTCTCTGCTTCATGGTGCGGGGTAACCGCTTCTATCCCTCACGCATATAACAATTAGCTAATCTCAGTTTTGCCCTTTCCGTTGCTCATTGATTGGCTAATTTGTATTTATTGGAATTCGCGATTGCTGCGCAATTCCTCTCCCAAGCGGGAGAGGCGTTACTTTTGTCATTCTGAGTGTAACGAAGAATCTATTCCCATTATCCCACCAAGACCATGTTACAACGCCTGCCATTTTTAATACGTTTAGCGTAATCTTAATCCCAGAGGGATGAAACATTAATAGCCCCGAGTTTTAACTCGGGGTATAAAACACCACCACAGAAATCCCCTCGCCCTCTGGGAGAGGGCAGGGTGAGGGCGTTCATACATAAATTAAAATGATTACCTGCAAGAATCAGAAGGATTCAATCCTTCAGTATCTTTTGCAAGTACAGGTTTATCATTCACAAAAGTGATTATATATATAGTGTTATAATCATCATCTGCCCATTTGGGGGCATTGGCAATACCAAGGGAATGTAATATACCTGTGATGGCTTTATGTTCCCATACCAGCAAAACAGTTCCTTGTTTTTGAAGAATGTCATTCACTACTCCGGCAGAATCACTTTTCTCAAACTTGCTTGTAATATCCAGGTTATATTTAACTGCAAGTGGAACTACCGTTTCAAACATTCTTGCAGAAGATGTTTTGTCGGACATTTTTAATGAAGGTACGTACATAAAATTGGGAACACCGAATTTAGTATGAATCACCTCCGGCAGCATTAATGCACGGTTAAGCCCTTTACAAGATAAGTTATTGCCCTTTTCAGGCTTTTCGCCATGGCGAATGATCACTATTTTTAAATTCTCGTGGTTAAGGTTTTTATGTAATGCAAATCCACTTACAGCTAATAAAATAGCTGCATACACAAAATATTTCTCGCTCTGTTTCATTTTTCAAAAGTAATATTTTACCTTATCGTCATTGCGACCTTTTTTGTCATTCTGAGTGCACCGAAGAATCTAATTCCATTATAGTACCCGCTAAGTTGCACTTAGTGGGTAAAAAACAACTTATAAGCTCAGCTTATAAGTTACTTTCCCACGAAACTGGAGCTTCGCGGGTACGGGGGATCTGCCTGCTGGCGGAGTGGCAATCTTAGTATTAAATACTTTCTTCCTGTTCTTTTGTCTTGACACAAAAGAACTAAAAAGTCAAGACAGCCGAACGTAATCTTGGCTCTGCCGCCAAGACCGTGTTATTCCGCCTTGTCTGCATAACACTTTACACCGCCTGCCATTTTTAATACGTTTAGCGTGATCTTAATCCCAGAGGGATGAAACATTAATAGCCCCGAGTTTTAACTCGGGGTATAAAACACCAAATAAAATTATCCCTCTCTATTGTAGAGAGGGCAGGGTGAGTAATTAAAAGGAATTATTTCTGAATTACAAACTTGCCGCTTGAAATAAGAGTCCCCTCTTCATTTAGTAATCTGTATAAATAAAGCCCGGCGGATTGATTGCTAATATCAACTTTATTGTCACCCTGGGCTTGTCGAAGGGTTTCTTCATACACTTTTTCTCCCAACACATTATAAATTTCAACTGTGCTCTCCATTCCTGATTCGTAATTTTTAATTTTTAATTCAAAAATGCCATTATTGGGATTGGGGAAAAGGGTTATGTTTTGTGTGGGGGCAGTAATATTATTTACTGATTGTGGGTTTTGCTCACAAGGCTGCCAACGAGCAATGAAGGGCATTTCAAGAGAGGAATTGACAGTGTCCTTGCCAAAAACAAAATTCGAATTCCAATAATCACCGCCCAGATAAATATACCTACCAGTTGCATCAACTACAATTGCATTCTGGTCATCACCTCCACTTGTAATCATTGCACCGCAGATAAAAGTGCCGGAAGTATCAAACTTCGCAACTATTGATGCATCGCTGCAATTACTCAATGTTAATGTATCATAATCAAAAATTATACTATCTGAGGTAGCAGCTTTTGTAGTTCCGCCTGAAAGATAAATATCACCCGTGATATCGGTTGTTATTGAATATCCTGACCATGTAGACGGGTTTAATGACTTACCCATCCTAGCCCAAACTGCTTTTCCTGACAAATCATATTTTGCCATAAAAATCCCCCCGTAAATGGGAGCATTCAGAATGTAAGCTCCAAATGTCAGTGAATTTGAAAAACTTCCTGTTATTATAGCATTTCCCCATAAATCTGTAGTAACTGCATTACTACTACAATTTCCAGAACTACTAGTAGCCATATCTGCCCACAAAACGTTACCTAAGGAATCGTACTTTACTAAAAAAATATCATTTGCAGTACTGCTTATTAACTTGTAGGAGCCGAAATAAAGAGTCCCTGCAAAATATCCAGTTATGTATATATTGCCTGTTTTATCAGAAGCAACGGAACTACTAGTAGCAGTTCCAGTACCTGTAGATTGTTTTGCCCATTTAACATTACCATTAGAATCATACTTTACAAGGAAAGTGTTACGTCCTATTAATTTGTATTTACCAAAATCTAATGAATCATATATTTTACCCGTAACATAAATACTATTACTCCCCCAGGTTGCGACCGAATAAGCGCAGCCGCCACTACCACCATTTATTATAGATTGCTCTGCCCATTTCACATTACCATTCTTATCATATTTTATAAGTGGTACATCTACGGTGCTATTCTTACTAGACAAATCAAAAGCACCAAAGGAGATTGTATCACCAAACCCTCCTGTTAAATAGGCATTCCCAAAAGTATCTGTAGCTGTCATCCATGGAATGCTGAAGGATATAGTTGAATTGGATTGACGAGCCCATATTATATTACCTGTTGAATCATACTTTACAATAAATACATTTGTGTTGGTTGGTTTCGCTGCCAGCACATTTATTCCAAATGTGAGTGTATCAGCAAAAAAACCAGCTAGAAATACATTACATGACTTATCTATAGCAGCAGAAGTTCCTTCGTCTTGTTGATTTCCAAAACCTTGCTTTCCCCATACCCATGATTGGGCAGAAGAGTTAAGGCTTAATAAGACGAATAATACAATTAGATACTTATATGCTTTCACAGATGAAATAAGTTAAACACTTCTTTAACACTAGTACGTAAACTTATGAAAAATGGTTGGGTAGCAAGAAACTGGCTTGTTGAAAAATCCCCTTGCTTTTTGAAAATGAAGGCCTGTGTTAGTGTAATTTTGCATTACTCCCCACGTACTTAAAAACTGAGATTGCCACGCTACGCTCGCAATGACGTAATAGGAAAGTGTATGTTTAAAAATAACAATAGGAAAAAGTATACAAAAGGTAACACTTTTCGGTTGTTGCCAAGAAAGTAAAGAATGATTATCAATGAGTTGTAAAAGTGAAATGGTAAAATGTGTTACCCCAAAATGGCTTATAACTGAAAATCAAATGGTTAACAATTTTAATATCATGAAAATTGACAAAAACTGCAACTTTTTGACAGAAATGCGTCGGGAACATACCCACCCCTACACCCCTCCGACGGAGGGGATTTTACGTGAGCGATTGCAGCGGTTACCCCACAGCGGAGCGAGGAGTAATAGCGCAAAGCGCGACCCGCAGGGGCACGCCCAATATTGGAATAGATTCTTCACTCTATTCAGAATGACAAAAATCTTTGCGGTCTTTGCGAGAGCAGCCCTCCCCCGTCTTCCAGACACCCCCTCCGGCGGGGGACACTTCGAAATTCGACATTCATTATTCAGCATTCAATATTCAAAAAAATACTCGCCACTGCCCCTTCGACAGGCTCAGGGAGACAAAAAACTTTGCGGTCTTTGCGCCCTTGCGAGAACTGCCCTCCCCCGTCTTCCAGATACAATATTCCAAAAAATACCCACCCCTGCCCCTCCACTGGAGGGGATTCTTACTCCTTATCCCTTACCCCTATTGTATTTCATTTTCCATTCTCAATTTTCAACTCTCAATTGTCCTTTTTAAGTACATTTGCCCCAACCAAATATCTACGCCATGACATTCGATATAGAGATGATTAAAAAGGTGTACGGCCACCTTAGCGCCAAAGTAGCCGAAGCCCGCAAAATGCTGGGCAGGCCAATGACATTGACCGAAAAAATATTATACACCCACCTTACCGATAAACTGCCTACGACAGGCTATAAGCGTGGTAACGACTACGTTGATTTTCAACCGGATAGGGTTGGTATGCAAGATGCTACCGCCCAAATGGCGCTATTGCAGTTTATGCAGGCAGGCAGGCCCAAAGTAGCGGTGCCTTCTACCGTGCATTGCGACCACCTTATACAAGCCGATGCAGGTGCAAAAAAAGATCTTGAAACGGCTATCAGCAAGAACAAAGAAGTGTATGACTTCCTTGCATCTGTTTCCAATAAATATGGCATAGGTTTCTGGAAACCGGGCGCGGGTATCATTCACCAGGTAATATTAGAGAACTACGCTTTCCCGGGCGGAATGATGATAGGAACCGATTCACATACTCCTAATGCAGGCGGACTGGGCATGATTGCCATTGGCGTTGGCGGTGCCGATGCCTGCGATGTTATGGCAGGTTTACCATGGGAATTGAAGTTCCCTCAACTGGTTGGTGTAAAGCTTACCGGCAAACTGAACGGATGGACATCGCCAAAGGACGTGATATTGAAAGTGGCCGGTATACTTACCGTGAAAGGTGGTACCGACCGTATAGTAGAATACTTTGGCCCCGGCGCTGATTCTATTTCTTGTACCGGTAAGGGCACCATTTGCAATATGGGTGCTGAAATAGGAGCTACTACTTCTATTTTCTGCTACGATAAGAAAATGAGCGACTACCTGAAAGGCACCGACAGGGCTGACCTTGCAGCAGAAGCTGATAAAGTTGCCGAGCACCTGCGTGGCGATAAAGAAGCATACGATGATCCGAAGAAATATTTTGACGAGGTTATTGAAATTGACCTTTCAACCCTTGAGCCACACGTTAACGGCCCTTACACTCCGGATCTGGCTTGGCCTATCTCTAAATTTGCACAAGCAGTTAAGGATAACGGCTGGCCTGCAGAACTGGAAGTTGGACTGATTGGTTCTTGCACCAACTCATCGTACGAAGATATTGGCCGTGCATCGTCACTGGCTAAGTATGCATCGGAACATGGACTGAAAGCAAAGTCGGAATATACGGTTACACCGGGTTCTGAACAGGTACGCTTTACAGTTGACCGTGATGGTTACCTGCAATGGTTCGAAAAGATTGGCGGTGTAGTGCTTGCTAACGCTTGCGGCCCTTGCATTGGCCAATGGGCAAGGCATACTGCTAATCCGGATAAGAAGAACTCTATTATAACTTCTTTCAACCGTAACTTTGCAAAACGTAACGACGGTAATGCAAACACACACGCATTTGTAGCATCGCCTGAAATAGTAACAGCATTATCGCTTGCAGGTTCACTTACCTTTAACCCGCTTACCGATAGCTTAAAAAACGACAAAGGTGAAATGGTGAAATTGCCTGAGCCTGTTGGAACAGAACTTCCTGCAAAAGGCTTTGCAGTTGATGACCGTGGCTACCAGGAACCTGCTAAGGATGGCAGCGGGGTGAAAGTATTGGTTGCACCAGATTCACAACGCCTGCAATTGCTAGACCCATTTAAAGCATGGGAAGGAATTGACCTGAAAGGCTTGAAATTGCTTATTAAGGCTAAAGGCAAGTGTACAACCGACCATATATCAATGGCTGGCCCATGGCTGAAATACCGTGGCCACTTAGATAATATTTCGAACAACATGCTTATTGGCGCCACTAACTTCTTCAATGGTAAAACCGACAACGTGAAAAACGAACTGGATGGAACCTATGGCTCGGTACCTGCTGTACAACGTGCATACAAGGCTGCCCATATTGGCTCAATAGTAGTGGGTGATGAAAACTATGGCGAAGGCAGTTCACGCGAACATGCTGCTATGGAACCTCGCTTTTTAGGTGTACGCGCTATACTTGTGAAATCATTCGCTCGTATACACGAAACCAACCTTAAGAAGCAAGGTATGCTTGCGCTTACATTCGCTAACAAAGCTGATTACGATAAGATACAGGAAGATGATAGCATTGATGTAAATGGATTGACAAGCTTTAAGCCGGGTGTACCGCTTACCCTTGTGCTTAACCACAAAGATGGAAGCAAGGATGAGATTAAGGTGAACCAAAGCTACAACGAGAACCAGATTGAATGGTTTAAAGCAGGTGGTGCATTGAACATTATCCGTTCACAGGTTAAAGCATAATATATTTAAGAATTAGGATTTAAGAATTTAGATTTAGTACCAGTTTATGCAATACAAATCACATATCTTAAATCATAAATCTTATTTTGTATGATTGTTCGTATTGTGAAAATGGAGTTTGAGCCGGAAAAAGTGAATACCTTTCTCGACCTGTTTACAGCTACACGCCAGAAAATAGCATCGTTTGAAGGTTGCAAGGGAGTGCAGCTGATGAACGACATTCAATCTAAGAATGTATTTTTTACGTATAGTACATGGACATCGGAAAATGAGTTGGAAAACTATCGCCGGTCGGAATTGTTCAAACAAACGTGGACAAAAACGAAAGCGATGTTTTCAGGAAAACCGGAAGCATGGAGTCTGACAAATATCGAATACTGAATATCGAATGTCCAATGTCGAAGTAAAGACGAATAGAATAATGAATACTGAAGTAAATACAATAGCAGAAAGCCAGACTAAAAGAAAGTTTGATTTAGAAGATAGGCTAATTGACTTTAGTGTTCTGATAATTGAAATTTCTGAAAGTCTACACAATACTCCGGCAGGGAAGCATATTTCGGGACAAGTAGTTCGGTCAGGCACATCACCTGCATTGCAATATGGCGAAGCCCAAAGTGCTGAATCAAGAGCAGATTTCGTTCATAAATTGAAAATACTTTTGAAAGAACTAAGAGAGACATCGGTAAGCTTGAAAATAATTAAGAGAGCAGGATTAATCAATAGGTTTGAACAGGTGGATAAGGGATTAATTGAATGTAATGAGTTAATTGCTATTTTTAACAAGAGCATTGAAACAGCTAAGAAGAATAATGACAAGAAAAAGTAATAAGTTGGTTTTGAAAACTTCGGTATTCATTATTGGATGTTCAATATTCAATATTATTTAGTGGATTATGGCAGACCCCAACGTAAGTAAAGGATCAAGCGCTAAGCGACTTCGCATTGCCGATATCAAGCTCAATTCATTGCTCGAGATTACCAAGTCCATTAACCAGAATGTACACATTAATGAATTGCTCGAGATATACCGCAATGTACTTCAGCATAAGCTTTTCATTGGTAAGCTAATCTTGTTGCGTTACGATAACAACGGGTGGAAAAATTTGTTGAGCTATGGAATTCGAAAAGACAATATTCCTGCCATACTCGATCACACCAAAAAATACACTCACCTTCGCGAGATAACATCTATCAGCCTTGACCAATGGCCGAAGAAAGATGGATTTGAAATTATTATTCCGGTATATCACAAAAACCAACCACTCGCTTACGTATTCCTTGGCGACCTGAACGAAGAGAGCATTGGTGTGAGCCCTGCCATTAAGCACCTGCCATTTATACAAACGCTCACCAATATTTTGGTGGTAGCCATTGAAAATAAAAAATTCGCGAAAGAGAGTATTCGCCAGGCGGTATTGCAGCGCGAACTTGATCTTGCAAAAGAGATTCAGTCTATACTTGTACCAAGTGTATTGCCACATACCGACGAACTTGACATGGCTGCGTTTTATCTTCCTTTCCACCAAATAAGCGGAGACTACTACGATTTTATTCCGCTCAACGAAAGTGAGTTTGCTATTTGCATTGCCGACGTTTCGGGCAAGGGTGTTGCTGCTGCATTGCTTATGAGTAACTTCCAGGCCAACCTGCTCGCACTCATAGAACAGACATCATCGCTTACCGAACTTGTAATACGCCTCAACAGGAAAGTATTGCAAACAGCGAAAGGAGAAAGTTTCATTACTTTCTTTATTGCGAAATACAATCGCCTTACCAATTCATTGCACTATATAAATGCAGGCCACTACCCTCCTATGCTACATATGGAAGATACAGTGACCTTGCTGAAATCGGGCTGCCCAGCATTGGGTATGCTTAACGAAATACCCAATGTGAAGGAAGGTATACTTACTCTTCGCCCACCTGCTACATTCCTTACCTATACCGATGGTGTAATAGAATTGGAAAACGATAACAACGAAGAGTTTGGTGTAGAAAAGCTGACTGACATTTTTACCACTAACGTTGCACAAAAGAATACAGCCAAGGAATTAACCAAGAGCGTGGTAGATGCGTTGAAGACCTTTAAAGAAGAAAAGGAATACGTAGATGATATTACGCTGCTGGTGTGTCGGATACTGAAGTAGCAGCCTCCTTACCCAGCTCAGAACCACCTTTACCGTATTGAAGATCTATTGCTACTAACACGGCAATAAAGCCCCAGAAAGGCACCGCAGCCTTATCAGTATCGAGGAAGTCGTTCATGGCACCATGCACAAAATAGGTAACCAACCCCAGGAAGACACTTAAGACAATTATCCTCAGGTCCCTCTCTTTTATAGTATAGTATAGTTTGAAGAACAGTACAAACACTGCAACCACTATTGAGAAAAAACCAACAAAGCCCAATATACCTTCTTCAGCCATGGGCCCAAGGTATTCACTATGCGCATTACCACCGGTACCAAGGTTAGTACTTATAATAGTCTTTTGGTAGGATAACTGTTAAGGTGCATATTGGAACATATATGTACCGGGGCCATAACCTAGGAATGGCTTATCTTCAAACATACGCACAGCACAACTCCAGCGGTTAATACGTTCACGGTTCGATGCATCGGATGAGATATTCGATATAGATTGTATCTCAGAGGTTATATCCTGAGATACCTCCTTATTATTTTTTTCAAGTTTCAGAATCAACTCCTTTTGGAAAATAAGAACACCTAAAATTACTACACATACCAGTGCAAATAAAGTTTTTAGTTTCATTCGCAGCATTATAAGTATGAACATACCAAGCGCGGCAACAAGACTAACCCATGCAGCACGGCTATATGAAAGTGCTGTTGCTAAAAGGAATATAAAGGTAAGAATGCGAGCTGCATACATGCCTGTTTTATTATTCCCGCGGATAAAACATAAACCAATAAGTATAGGTATGAACATAGCAAGCAATGCTCCGTATGCCGTATGATCATTATAGAAAGGATTCACTACAAAGTGTGCTGCTTTTTCAGTAAAGCCATACTGCCAGTGTCTGAAAATAGTATAAACTATCACTATGGTAAAAGCTATAATATAAAGCCAGTTAAATGAAATTATATTCTTCCTGATCTTAAATAAGTATATACCTAAAAAGTAAAATGTTGCTACGCCCCAACTGCGCTCAATAAAATATTTGAAGGATACGAATGGCATGGTACTTGTAATTGAAGTGAACAGCATCCATAGCAAACTAAACATGATGGCAATTGAAACCGGGTGCCTGAAAACTTCTTTCGCCATTCCATCGTATGCCATACGAAGAATAAAAATGAGCAATATGCCAAACATAATTGGTTCGGTAGGCAATGCTACGCCAATACCTATCTGCCCAAGGTGAATACCCGGCACATCGGTTATGTTAAGGGAAAGAGGTGTAAAAAATACAACTGCCAGCATTAGCTTATCAAGCTTGAAAATGGCGGCGTATACTATCAGCAACACTATGGGTATACCTGATATAAAGTAATTACCTTTTTCTAAAATGGCCCAAGCATTAAGGCAAACAAATGCAATGCCTAGAATATAGAAAAGGGCTATGTTCTTCTTGCTTATCAAGGCGGAAGGAATTCCTGTTATACAATAAATTTCTCAATCAGCCTGAGCACTACTACAGTAAACACAAGGCCAACTGCACAGGAGATGAGCACTATGATCCAACGAATAGGATACGATTTCTTATCGGCAGGTGTGGGTGCTTCAACCACGTTAGAGAATGTAATTTCCTTATTTACATCCTTCATTGCTTCCTGGTATTTCATCATCAATCCGTCGTAGTCGGTAAGTGAAGCAGTAAGGTGCTGGTTAACTGCCTGTAGTTCCATTCCCTTCTCTTCCATATTCCTCATCTGATTTACAATATCTGCACCTTTTGCAGAATTACTATTCTGGTAATAGGCACGTGCCACTTCACGCGTTTGATTAGCATAATCAAGCAAACCAAATTGAGTGCTGAGATATTTGGAAAGTGTAGTAAGCGAATCGCATTGTTTTTTCTTATCGTCCAATTGCCTCTTTAGCATTTTGGCTGTTTCCGACGACTTCTCTTTTTGAACTGCAAGTACCTTTTCATTCAATATCTGTAATACCCCGTTTACTATATCACAAGCCATTTTAGAATCATTATCGTACACCGTTACGTAAACAGCTTCATATTCGGTTGCGCCAATAACTATATTCTTATCGTACTTACCATATAGCTTTGTTCGCCATTCTTCTTTTGTAGTATCAATCTCATAATGTTTTATAAGGTCGAACTTCTTTATAACCTCATTTCTGATATCTAATGACGTTAAGAACTGCAACATTTGTTCAGTTGGGGTTTCACGGGAATAAGCAGAAAAATTATACGGGTACACTATAGCATTCGACTTATACTGCGGCGGCATGAAATAAGGCATAGAAATTACCGAACCAAAAATAATAGCTATTACCTGTACAATTAGTATTGGCCTAATATTCCTTCCAATCCAACTTATATAATTTGTATTACTCAATGGGTTATTCTTTTCGTCTTCAGTTTCTAAGACTTTGGGGTTGATTTTAAAGCTGAAAAGACGGAAGTCAACTGCTTTGAAAGAAGTAGACCAGTAAGTGAAAAAAAAAACGCCGCAAATACAGAAATGAAAACGATCAGCCACTTGACCGGGTATGTATTCTTATCAGGTATAGTGGCTTTATTAGCAATAAAGAAAGGTGTTACAAATTGTTCAGCATTTACCTTAGCAGCTATATAAGACTGCTTCATTGTCTGCAACCACTTGAAATGTTCCTCAAGTGTATTCATAAGGTACCAATAGCCCTGGCCATATTGCTCAAAAGGCTTCAGCTTATCTTCCATTATCTTTATAGTAGCAGCAGAACCATGGTTTTCAGCATCAGCATAACCTTTAGTAAGTTCCTTTACCTGGTAATCGTAACTAAGCAGGCCTTGTTTACGGTAGAAGTTCAATGAATCTTCAAGTTTATTCACATAGGCACAAGCCGAATCGTACTGACCCTTAACTATTCTTAAAGCAGCCTGTGCGCGTTGCCCCAGTATTGCTCTATAAACTGAATCGGCAATAACTACAACATCGTTAGCCATTTTGGCTGCCATTACCGGACTCTTATCGTATACCATGATCTTAATAGACTGGTATTCTGTTATCTCGTATGTAAAGTTATCGTCATAATAGCTCTTTAGAACAGAGTTCTTATCTGCATTATTTGATAACCCATAATAATGGAAGAGGTCGTACTTTTTAGCAAGGGCGTACATTACATCTTCAGACTTAATAACCTGCAACATTTGCTCACAATCTCTTTCTTCCCCAAATGCAAGGAAATCTTTAGAAGCAAATGGCTGTTCTGATATAAGGGCGCTGGAAAGGTTATTGTTCTGAGTAGCAAAAAGTATAGTTGTAGCCTTATACTTTTTAGGTATTAAATAAGCAACACAAATTGAAAGTGCTAATGCAATTCCGCATATGGTACCTATTACTTTGCGGTGATTCCACGCAAATAGAAATAAGCTCTCTGACTTTAATGGCGATTCTTTGTTCTCTGTATTCATTTATCCCTTAATAATATTGGGAAAAGGTTGCAAAAATAGAATAATTCTAAGAACAGAAACAAATAATGGTTTATTATAGATAGGAAAAGGCGCTTTTTTCCTTTGTATAGCGGCCTACATCAGGGCAAATGAATATATGCTTTTTAATCCTTTAAAAGGTCAATTATATTTATGAAGCAGAAAAAATATAAGGACCCCTCTTTTGCGACATATTTATTTTGTATAGCTTTGCTAGAATTAGGGGTTATGAAGGTATTATTGCTCATTTTTAGTCTATACTTTTTACCTGCTGCAAATCCGGAAATAAACGTGGATCGCATCAGCCATGTAAGGGAATTTACCTTAAAGCAGGATTGCCGGAATGATTACGCTATTTTTATAGATATGTCACTTCCATCCAACGAAAAAAGATGGTATGTGGTTGACCTTAAATCGGGTAATGTAGTATATAAAACATACGTAGCCCATGGAAGGGGAAGCGGAGAAGGTAAAATACCCACTAATTTTTCTGACAAACCCGGAAGTTTATGCACAGCCCTGGGAGTTTATAAAATTACCGGCACTTGTTATAGTGAGCATGGACTTAGTTATTTGCTCGATGGGCTTGAAAAGAACAATAAAAATGCGTTGAGCCGTGGTGTCATAATACATTCTGCATGGTATGCAGAAGAAAACTTTATTGCAAGTTATGGCCGTTGTGGCAATAGTTGGGGATGCCCTGCTATTTCAGCTAAAGCATTAAAAGATTGCGAAACATACTTAAAGCCTGGCACTTTGGTTTGGATTTATAGATAGAATTGTATCCATTCATATAGGAATTCTAAAGGCTATAAAATGCTCCTGTTAAATTGAATGCTGCACTTGTGCAAATTGTCATTCAAGCTTTGGTCATAGCTATAAATATCTGGTACAAAATAAACTTGCCCGCTATCATCTACCCACGCAGTCCAGTAACTTATATAAATGTCCACAGGTTTTTTTAATACAATTTTCACGTCTTGTTCATTAGAGGAAACCACTTTTAGTATCTGATCTTTTGACCAACCTGCATTATCTTTAAGTAAATACTGAGCTAATTCCAACGGTTTTTCAATCCTCATACAACCATGACTAAAAGCACGAGCCGGTTCTGAAAATAAATTCTTATTAGGAGTATCGTGCAGGTAAACATCATACTTATTGGGGAACATAAATAAATAAGTACCTAAAGCATTACCGGAACCGGGAGTTTGCCGAAGGCGATACTTGAAATTTGAAGCAGATACAGAATTCCAATTAATGTCAGCAGGAGACAATTCACTTGCATCACTTTGCCATCCTGCATAAACCTTAATATTATTCTTTGCAAAATAATTCTTGTTTTTCCTTTCTGCCGGTAACATTTCCTTGGTGGCTATACTTTCCGGTATCTCCCACCATGGGTTCAGGGTTACGTAAGTTATACGTGCATTAAATAAAGGGGTTTGTTTATAAGGGTTACCCACAATAATATTCATGCTTAATGAGCACTTATCACTATCTATTACAACCAGATTAAAACCTGCAATATTTACCATTATATATGGCTGTGGCATAGTATGTGGCAGCCATCTCCAACGCTCCATATTCAATTCTACCTGGTTTATGCGTTCATTAACACTTTTATTAAGTTCTTTAATTAAAGTATCTTCAACTATTCCACTGGCTACTAAACCATGGTGCCGTTGGTAATTTTTGACAGCTTCTACTAAGCTATCTCCAAAAACAGAGTCAGAATTATTATGAATCTCCGAAATATCCCCGGTAATAAGTAATCGCTTATATAATAAAGCTACTTGTTTACTTGTATCTCCCTTTTTCAAATGAGTATCTTCTGGTAAGGCCACCCACCCACCTTTGCTTCTTATGTCTATATATTGCCTCAATACCCTTTCTAATGCTGTATACTGGGGCCGCTTACAAATAAAACTATTTAATACCATTTTAATTTGATTATTGTCGATTGCTTTTTGGAGCGAATCCATAACTGAAATAGATCTTACATTTTCTTCCCATTCAACATTTTGAGTTGAAGAATGTATGCAACCGGCATATTGATGTAAGGCATAAGTAAAAAATGCATCAGTAAGAAGTATGTCAAGATGTGCGATATTACTATTAAGCCCTTTATAGTTTCTGCCACTAAACGATTTGCTGTACAGTATCTCAATATCGGTTAAGTGATATTGTGAAGAATCGAGCCCTTCCTTATAACAGTTTTTAATTACATATAAAAGGGAGTCGCCTAATGGCGATAATCCATTCATTCCAATCCATATTGGGTCGCAATCAGTCTTTCCATAATACTTTAGTACGAGAGTTGGTGATTGAAGGTAATTGCAAATAGTAACAGTGGTATCAGTATGGGCAATACTATCAACTTGCTTTTTTATTAAGGTCCTCAATACTTCATCGTTGGATGATAGTAGCTTATTCCTTTTTGAATGACAAGCAGACAATAATATAACTATACCAAGTATTATTAATCCTCTTTTCCTCATATTTCTTTTATACATTAACCCCAGTAAACACAACCCTAATAATGCCTTTTGGTAATGCAAAGTTGCACGTTATGAGACACAAAGGACTTGCATAATTTTCGCAATAACTAACAATATATTCTACTATTAAGCAGAAAGGCAATGCTTGGGGATACCACCCTCCCTATCTTATAACTCTAATGAGTGATTTTACGTCTAAAAGCCCCACTAAAAGCGCAAGTACTCCTGATGCCCCGCACATACATAAAAACGATATTCTCCAGTCAAATGGAAGCATTTTGGAGAAATAGTTTATTACAGATGCACCTGCAGCAAAAACAAAAATTTTTATAAATAACTTACCCATATTGAACTTAAACATTCTTTGTATAACAAATATTTGGGCAGCCGGCACAAAAAGCTGGGTCGCAAGGCTCACCATAGCAGAACCAATGGCGAAAAGATGAGGAATTACAATAAAATTTAGGATAATATTCAGGCACATGCCTACCGAAGCTATAATATTAAGCTGCCTTAGGTTGCCATTTGCGGTAAGTAGTGTTCCAAAAATATATTGTGTAACCGTACCCAGGAAGCAACACATAAGAATTTGGAAAACTCTGGCGGATTCATCAATATCGGCTATATAAAGCATGCTCATTATCTGGTGGCCATAAAAAATACAGCCCGAAGCCACTACAATGGCAAGCGTAATAAGCAATGTATAAGAAGTTTTAACTAACGACTCCACCGATTCGTGAAACTTTAGCATACGCGAAAACATAGGTAGCAAAAGACCTGCGGCAAGGAAAGCAACCATATTGGTAGCATCTAACAAGCGGAAAGCCTGGGCGTATATACCAGCTTCCTTACCCTTATCATGTATAAGGCGTTCCAGCATTATACTATCAATACGGTTATAAAAGGCCATAAGCATACCCAGTATGGCAAAAGGGAAGCTTTGCTTCAATATCATTATACTGAAAGTGCGGCCCCAGTCAAACTTAATAAAGCCTGCTTTACTTACTACTAAGGTAAAGGCAATTGCTGCAGTTAAGGCATAAGAAATAGTTTGTGCGTATACATACCCCATAATATCAATACCACCTAAAAAGTGATACCATAACATAGGAACGCATATAGCAATACCTATTAATCTGTCGGTAACGGATAAT
>DATHOD010000085.1:0-13460 GCA_035485295.1 Bacteroidia bacterium | reverse complement strand
GTGTGCAATAGAAGCGGTATCGCCTGCCAATATTTCGAAATGGAATTTACCATCAGGAGAAACAATATATGTTTTAACTGTATTGCCATTCTTGTCTGTTAGCACCACTTTAGTATTGGGCGGCAGTTTGCTGTCATCACCAGGCCCTGTTACAACCTGAAAGGAGTAGGGCTCATCAGGAGGAAGATTAGTGAATACAAATGAACCAAATGCATTAGTTGTGGTAGTTGCAATTACTTCCCCATCGGCATTCAACAAGTTCACTTTTGCATTTGCAATTGGTTTGGAACTATCGCCTCTTAACAGGTTACCCGCTAGATTAATGTTCTTATCGCTTGCATCAATCTTAGGCAGGCTGGTAATATCGGCAGGCAATGCAGTAAACAGGTATTTGCCTTTTTTTGTGTAATTCAAGATTGATACACCAACAATCTTGCCCGTACTATCAGCCAAATAGAATTTCTTTTTGCCTGCAAAGCGCGGGTCGGCTTCATCAACCTGCACCATGTATTTTTTATCCGGTTGCAATTGGCTAAAAGTAAATGCTCCGTTTTTATCAGTCTGGCTGGTGCTGATTACTTTCCCTGAATCATCCAACAATTTAACTCCCACCATTGCCGCAGGATCGTTTATGTTATAGCTGAACAATACAATACCTTTAAGTGGGCTGTAATTACCAATGTACAAGAAGCTATAGATGTCATCTTTGCCACTTCCTCCTTTACGGTTCGATGAAAAATAACCTGTGTGCCCATTGCTGTTAAAGCATATTCCAAAGTCGTCAGTTGTAGAATTAATATCCGGTCCAAGGTTTTCTACATTGGTCCATTTGCCACCTTTTAGTACGGATGAGAACATATCTAATCCACCATAATTAAAATGCCTGTCCGATGCAAAGAACAATGTTCCGTCTTTACGCATATAAGGAAATGCTTCGTTACCCGGAGTGTTCACTTCGCTGCCCAGGTTCTGTGGTTGCGACCATCCTGTAGCTGTTTTCTGGCTTACGTAAATATCTGTTCCGCCAAATCCACCAGGCATATTTGAAGAGAAGAATAGTTGCTGTCCGTCAGGAGAGATGGCAGGGTCCATATTCGAATATGTATCGCTATTGAAGGGGAAAGGTTGTGGGGTGCTCCATCCGCTTCCATTGCTTTCGCAATAGTATATCTTAACCTGGTTTATAAAGTTCTTTTTACGTATGGCAGCTACTTTGGTAAAGAACAATATTTTCCCATCGGCTGAAAAAGAAACAGGCCCTACGTTGTTATCGGATTGTGAACCGTTAACAGTTTTTGAAAATAGTTCAGGCTTATCAAACCCTTTGCTTAGGGGCTTAGCCATATACATTTTATAAAAATTGCTTCCTGTTGCACTGCTCTTTTCAAAGTTCACCATATCGGCTCCCCTGTCCGATACAAATACAAGATTGTCGTTATAAATTACCGGTGCAAAGTCTGAAAAACCTGAATTAAGGCCCTGTAGCATGCTTACCTGGTAAGCCACATAGAACTTCTGTTTCAGATGGTCGCAATAACGAATCTCTACTTTCGCATTAGTGTCAGAAGGCACCATTACTGAATATTCTGCGAATTGGGCGCGGGCCTCATCTATCTTGCCATTGTTCTTTAATATCTCGGCATAATTGTATAATACACTTGGCGATATGCCTGGAATGGCTGCTGCTTTGGCATAATACAATTCAGCATTGTCATAATCTCTTACAACACCATAACATTTTGCCAGGTGCGACAGTGATGCACTGTCTTTAGGATTAGAGGCAACTGCTTTCAGGTAATACTGTATAGCATCCCTGTAGTCGTAATGGGCATAGTAAACATCACCCTTGTTTTTCTGGGCGCTGACGGCAAATGACAGGGCAAATAAAATGAAAGAAGAGAATGCTGTTTTCCTAATGTTCATACGTGTTCCTGCCTGTCTTTATAAATACCTTGGTGACATTTGTACTGCTTTGCGGGTAGCAAAATCAAATATTAATGATATTTCATTTGCTCCGCCGCCAATTTTATTAAAGCCAGAGAAGCCTGCATCGTATGCATAGCCTATCTGTATTACTGTAGAAGCCTTGAAGGCTGCCATTATAGTAGTTCCATAATTCTGCCTGAACGATAAGCCAAGCCAGAGTTTTTGTGAAAGAAGCACGTTGATATTAATATCTCCGGTAGCAGGTGCATTCTGTGCGAACATAAGCACAACAGATGGGTTTAATATTACATTCTCGGAAAGCTTCCATGCCTTGCCCATTATAAAATAACTATGTTCGCTAAAGGCAGCGGCGCTATCGGTAACTATATTGGTAAACTTTGATGCTATAAGGTGGTTGAAGCTAAGCCCTGCATAAAAACTTTGGTTGTAGTAATACAATCCAAATTCAGCTGTAGGGGTCATTTTTTGTGAAGAACCTGCCATTGCATACGGGTCGGTTTGATCTTTATAACTAACCTTACTAAAGTCTATTACATAGTCATATATACCCAAACCAAGGCCCATAGCCAGTCGGCCATTTCCCAATCTTAATTGGTAGGCGTAATTAGCTTGTAATGAGGTGGTGTTTGTGGGGCCAATCATATCATTCATAAGCTCTACACCCCAGCCAAAGTTTTTGTTGGCCATGGGTGCCTGTAACATTAAGGCATTGGTAACAGGTGCGCCGGCTCCAATACCCAGCCATTGTTCGCGTGAAATAAGTGTGGCTTCCAGGGCATCTTTACTACCTGCTGCTGCCGGGTTTAGTGCCATTTTGTCGAACATATACAGGCTATACTGCGGATCTTGCTGGGCAAACACCGGCAGAGATGCAATACATAAGCCTATAAATAGAATGATACGCATTGAAGAATGCTTCATTATGTCCGGGTAAAGATTTAGTCTCAAAAATATCATTTTTTTAATTGCTTTCAATTTATTTATTTCTTACCGTGTTAGCTGCACCCAGCCCTTATATATCTTAGTGTTTATGGTCACCGAATAAAAATATGTTCCGTCAGGAAGCGGCTGTCCCTGCTGGTTAAAACCCTTCCAGACTACAGAACTGTTGTTATAACCTGTACCCCTCCATACTTCCGTTCCCCAGCGGTTATATATAACAGCAGTATTGTCAGGATAGGCGTCGATATTATCTATTATCCATGTGTCGTTATGGCCGTCACCATTAGGGCTGATACCTGTGTAAAAAATAAGCGTATTCGCGCCTATTTGAATAACTACAGAATCTTTGGTTGGGCAAGGGTCTGCCGGATTTGAAACCGTAACAACATAGGTTGTGGTTTCCGTTGGATTAGCAATTGGGTTGGGGCATGTGTTACAGCTTAGGTTTGCTGTCGGGCTCCAGCTAAAAGTGTTTCCGGTGCCCGAAGCATTAGCTGAAAGGCTAACGCTTTGTCCTGTAAATATGGTACTGTCGCAACACAGAGAAAGGGCAGGTGCGGCCAGGAAACTTACATTCACCGTACCATTTGCAATTAAACCGCAACCATCAACAACAGTTAAAGTATAAGTAGTTGTAACTGCGGGGTTAGCTATTGGGGCAGGGCATGTGGTACAGTTAAGGCCTTTTGCAGGTGACCATGAATAAAAATAAATACGATCACCACCAGATATAGATTCACCTAAATTACTTGCAGTGCCTGGGCAGCCGGCAGTAACGCTATTTACCGCTAAGTTCAAAGGCGGGTAATTGCTAACTGTATCATATTTACTAACCTTACAGCCATTACTATCGGTTACAGTAACCATATACAGCCCTGAACTAAGTCCGGTGATTGTTGTAGTAGTAAGTCCGCTGCTCCACACATAAGTATAAGGAGTAGTTCCGCCCTTCCCCGTTGCATTTAATGTGCCTGTAGTGCAGGTTGAATCACTTGGAGAAATTATGGTAAGTGCACTTGGTTGCGTAATGGTAACTGTTACATTCGAATTGCAACCACTCTTATCGGTAACTGTAACAGTATAATTACCTGCAGTTAACCCGGTTGCATTATAGCTAGATCCTCCTGACGGCGACCATGCAAATGTATAACCTGGTGTTCCGCCTTTAAACCCTATAGTAGCACTGCCAGAATTCCCGCCATAGCATGGTACGTTTGATTGTGAAACAACAGAATCTCTTATTTGTGAAGGTTGGTTTATTGTTACAGATGAGATTCCCGCACAACCGTTAGCATCTTTTATATTAACATTATAAAAACCTGCTGTTAAGTTTGTAGCCATTTGTGTGGTTTGTCCATTGCTCCATGAATAGGTATATGGTGCAGTTCCGCCTTTCACAGCTGCAGTGGCACTGCCTGTATTTCCACTAAAACAGGCTACATTAACGATAGGATTAATGGAGTCTCTTAGTTGAGTAGGTTCGGTAATTGTAACCTTGGCTGCATTACTGCAACCATTATTATCTGTAACCGTTACCGTATAAATTCCTGCTGAAAGATTATCAGCTGTATCATTTTTTCTTCCTATGGGGTTCCACAAGTAAGTATATGGTGCCGTGCCTCCTGAAGTAATTGCAGTAGCACTACCGGTATTGCCACCAAAACATAAAACATTAGTTGAATTGAATGAGATTGTGATGGGAGGAGGTTGCATTAATGTTTGGCTCGCAGTATCTATACATCCTTTCGAATCTGTTACGGTAAGCGTATATTTTCCTGCAGTCAGGCCTGAAATACTAGATGTAGTTGCAGAAGTTGGAGACCAGGAGTAGGTATATGGAGGGCTTCCACCGCTTACTGTCGCTACAATGCTTCCATTATTCCCTCCATTACAGGTAGGGTCCGTTGGGACGAGAGTGAAAACCATTGGTGAACTTATTTCAATAGTTACAGTATCTTGAGCAGTGCAACCTAGGCTACTTGTACCTGTTACTGTGTATGTTGTTTTAGAAGTGGGCGTAACATTGATTTGTGAAGTTGTTGCTCCTGTACTCCATACATAACTAGCCGCTCCACTTGTTTTTAAAACTAGGGAGCTACCCGAACAAATTGTTGTTGCTAAAGGGCTGATACTTACAACAGGATCTGGATTAACCTTTACTTGTACACTGTCCTTCTCAATACATCCTTTATCATTGGCAGTTAAGGTATACGTAATCGTAGCAGCTGGTGTTGCTGTTACTATAGATGTGTTAGTAGAACTCAAAAATGAACCAGGGCTCCAGCTATAAGAAGGTGTTAAACTACTGCTGGCAGTAAGTGTTACAGAACTTCCTTTGCACACTGCAGGTGAAGTTGGGGTAATGCTTAGAGTGTATTTTGGAGATACTACAACAGTAACAGAATCAATTCCACTGCCTAATGTATCTATACCAGTTACAGTGTATGTAGTTGTTATGGTTGGGGTCGCAGTTACTGTGGCTCCTATAGTGCTGCTAAGACCAGTCGGGGGGGCCCATGTATAAGTTGTTGCACCACTTGCAGTTAATATCGCCTTTCCTATTCCCTGGCAAATAGTATCGTGTGCAGGATTAATCGTAACCAAAGGAGCCGATGCACAGCTATGCACTTCTCTCACTACAAAATTACCTTCGTCTGCAATAAAGACATCTCCATTCTGGTTTACCTCTACTCCCGGAGGTTGTTTTAATTCTGCAGAAAGTGCAGAGCCACCGTTTACTAAATAGGCTGGTGTTCCATTTCCTGCAAAGGTCATTATTACCCCGGAAGGATTATATACAATACGTATCCTGTTATTATTGTAATCGGCAATATACATATGGCCGGTATGGTCAAATGCAACACTTCTTGGGTAGTTTAGTTCCGCTGCGGTAGCTGCCCCACCATCGCCACTAAACCCAATTGTGCCATTGCCAGCAATAGTTGATATTTTACCACCTAATACCTGGCGCACGCGGTTATTATAAGAATCTGCAATAACTAAATTTCCCTTTGGGTCAATTGTAACCGATGCCGGAAAATTTAATTCAGCTGAAGTGGCGGCACCATTATCACCGCTAAATCCAGGGTATCCATTTCCTGCTACAGTACTGATAATACCTGAGGTATTCACCATTCTAACCCTATTATTGCCTGCATCCGCTATAAAAAGATCTCCTATGGTATCAACTGCTACACCCCAGGGTGTAGTTAATTCAGCCCCGGTAGCAGATCCTCCATCACCATTATATCCTCCAAAGCCAACACCTGCAACTGTAGTAATATTTCCGCTCGAGGCGCTAACCATTCTAACCCTGTTATTACCTGCATCACCTATATACACATTACCTGAGCCATCGACTGCCACACCTATCGGGCCGTTTAACTCAGCTGTTGTGGCTGCATTACCATCACCTAAATATCCGGCTGTTCCGTTTCCGGCAATAGTGGTTATGATACCCGTTGCAGCATTCACCTTACGCACCACATTATTGCCGTTATCAACAATATACATATTACCCGATTTATCGAAAGCTATACGCGTTGGGCCATATAAAGTGGCATACATAGCCAATCCTCCGTCTCCATTATAACCCGAGGTATCGGGCTGGCCAACAATAGTGTAAATGTCGTTTTGATTGGGTTGATTTACACGAACAGGAACATTAATAGAATCTTTAGTAGATGTATAGGTTACAACAACTTTATACATAGTTGAGACAAGTGGTGTAACATTAATGGAAGATGTCGTTGCTCCTGTGCTCCATTTATAAGCTTTGGCACCAACGGTATTTGCAGTAAGTGTTATAGGTGTTCCCTTACATAATATTGCATTAGGAGGGCTTACCGTAACTTGCCCAAAGCCTTGCTGTGCAAAGCAAAACAATAGTAATGAAGATAGAATAAGTAGTCTTTTCATCAGAATAAGCGGATTAATATGCCCACAGTACGCATCAATCGTTACAAAAATATACTTTTTTGCGAGAAAACGAAATAAAAAGGAATGAATGTTTATGAACGTTTGCCCTTTCCCTTCCTCTCCCAAATGGGAGAGGCGTTTCTTGTGTTATAGGATGCCCTTCCTTTTCCCACAATTGCCCGACCTCACCCCAACCCCTCTCTTATGAGTAGAGGGGCTTTATTGAAAGAGATGAAAGGCAAACCCCATTAAAGCCCCACCTAGTATTATCCAGAAGGAGTTTACCTTGTTGAATAGTAAGATAACTGCAAATGCAAGCACACCTATAAGAATGCTTTGCCAGTTTAAGAATGTACTCATACCCATGTGTATGGTAACTGTTAGCATTAATGCCACTGCTGCAATATTTACACTATCAAGGAAAGCAGAGGCGGCAGCAGATTTTCTGAGCTTGGGAATAATGGGAGTTAATGCCCAAACGAAAAAGAAAGAGGGCAGGAATATTCCAATGGTAGCAACAATGGCTCCGCTGAATCCACCAATCTGGTAACCAATAAATGTAGCAGTAGAGAGTATAGGGCCGGGTGTGAATTGTCCTGCTGCAATAGCATCCATCAATTGCTGGTGATTTAACCAATGCAGGTTTTGTACCAGGTCATGGTCGAGGTAGGCAAATAGTATATATCCACCACCAAACAATACACTGCCTATTTTTAAGAACACCCAAAACAGTTTTGCAGTGGAGTAGGAGGCGAGCATTGCCGGGGTTTGTAATAATACAAATGGGAAAATGGTTTTTACATTTTTACTAAACCCAGAAAACCATATCATACCTATAAAACCTGCTGCCAGTATCAGCATTATTTGATTCAAGCCATACAGGGCACCTGCACAAACAGCTATTCCTATTAATCCCAGTTGCCAATTTTTCAATGTTTTCTTTCCGAATAGAATAATGGCATCTAATATTATAGCTACAACAGCAGGTTTTATTCCATCGAAAAATGGAGCAATAGCCGGGGTTGAACCGTATTGAATGTAGAACCATGCAAGCGTTGTGGTAATAATAAAAGCAGGAAGTATATAACAAAAACCTGCCAGCCACAAGCCTAATGCACCTGCCCTGCTGTACCCGCAAAATATGGCCATTTGTGTAGAGCTTGGCCCGGGTAGAATACTTGCAGCCCCAACCAAATCTAAAAAATCCTGGCGGTTGAGCCAGTTTCTTTTCTGCACCACTTCTTTTTCCATTATGGCAATGGTTGCAGCTGGCCCGCCGAAAGTTGTTGCACCCAGCTTTAGAAATAATAAACCCGTTTCTTTCAGGTATTCCTTATTCATTTTTAACTCAGCATAAACTCAACAGCCGCGTTTGAATGAATTATTGCAGTATCGAAAAGTGGGTATTTAGAATCACTTTGTTTAAGTAGCAAAGGTATTTCGGTGCAACCAAGTATCACACCTTCGGCGCCTAGCGCAACTAACCTGTCAATGATTGCAAGATACTTTGCTTTTGTTTCTGCTTTTACAATGTTCTTGCCAAGTTCATCAAAAATGGTTTGATGTATGAATGCCCTGTCGGTATCATCAGGAATAATGGTTTCAATATGATGTGCTTTCAACTTATCTTTAAAGAAATTCATCTCCATAGTAAATTTAGTTCCAAGCAATGCCACTTTTTTCAATCCTTTTTTCTTTATCTCATTCGCACAGGCCTCAGCAGTGTGAATTACAGGTAAGTTCACTTTTTCGCTTATCCTGTCAGCAAACATGTGCATGGTATTGGCGCAAAGTATAATCGCTTTTGCTCCGCTGTTCTTTAAGTGTGTTGATGCATTTAGCATAATACCGAAGGTGGCTTCTAAATCTCCCTTGCTGTTATTGCGGACTATATCTCCGTAGTTGACCGAGTATATAATGCATTCAGCTGCTTCGTTTCCACCAAGCTGTTTGTTTATTCCTTCGTTAATAGCTCTGTAATAATCAATAGTGGAAACCCAACTGGTGCCACCAACAAGTCCTATTATTTTCATGGGGGTGAAATTTTTAACGTATTACATTTTCATTAAGAGTATCCTTAGCCAACGGGAATTATCTCCCAGTTTGTTATCTTTTTTTACCGGGTACAAATATTGGTTGGTTTTATCCATCACATATTTATCGGTGAACATACTGTCGGTTTCCGCAACGTAATTTTTTGATAGCAAAACAGTGTCGCCCTTCAATGTATATTTACCCGGATAGGTGCATCCGTATTCTCTCATACCTACTTCTATTTCAAATGCATTGTTCTTTTTTAATTGTATCGAATAATACTTTTGGCTATTCTCTGCTCCAATTTGTGCAAATAAAACAGCAGGGCTCTCCATCCAGTTTTGAATAGCAGGTGTAATAAATAGTATGGCGAGTAAAATGGCTGTTGTAAAAAGCGGGTAGAGGTTGAACTTCTGTTTCTTCATTATTAACTGGGTAACGGAGATTGCTACAACGATACAGAAGACTAAAAGATAAATAAAACTGGCGAAAATAAATAAGTAGGTATTGGCAGCGCCCCCGCAATTTCCTCCCATAAGGAATAAGGCATACAGGGCAAATACACCTATAATTAGCAGTGGTACAGAGGAATAAAATTTTCCGGGATTTTTCATGCAGGAAATGAAGAATCAAAAGTAGAATATTTTTTAGCCTAACGGAATTAATAATGAATTATTAATTAGGTAACCATAGCAATACATTATATATATTTGCTCGCCCCCTAACACAACCTACATATGAAGTTGAGAATACTTTCAGCAATTTGTCTTTTACCCTTTGCAGCTTTTGCAGGCGGTTTCCAAATTCCACAACAATCAATAAAAGCTACCGGCCTGGGTGGTGCCTATATGGGCATTTGCTCCGATGCTGCGGCAGTATTTTATAATCCGGGTGGTATGTGTAATACCCTTGGACAAAATTTTACGGTTGCGGGCCTCGGCTTGTTTCCGTATGTATCGGTGCTTACGCCTGATAATGTAAATACCGACCAAACTTCAAAAGTATTTACCCCTATTGAATTTTATTATTCCGGACAGGTATCTAAGAAGTTATGGGTTGGCCTTTCCATCAATAACCAATTTGGTTCTTCCGCTTCATACCCTGAACAATGGGAAGGTATGTATATAGTGCAAACTATAAAACTCGAAACATTTATGTTCCAGCCTACTATTGCTTATAAAATATGCGATAAGCTAAGCATTGGTGCAGGATTTGTATATACCCTCGGCAGTTTTGCTGCTACTAAAGCAATTCCGGTTTCAAGCCAAAATTCAAATAACGGAGAAGTTAGTATTGATGGAACAGGCCATTCATTTGGTTTCAATGTTGGCGCTTTTTCAAAAATTTGGGAGCACAAAGCATCCGATTCAACCAAAATGGCAGAGAATATTCAGTTAGGTGTTAGCTACCGTTCAGGCCAGCCATTCAATGTTTCTAATGGCACTGCCAACTTTACTGATATACCTGCGTCACTCGAATCTCAGTTCCCTTCTTCTGAAAATTTTTCTACACAGGTTAATCTGCCGGCAGTTTTTTCAGCAGGTATTGCCATTAACTTAATGAAAGGCAATTGGCACTTTACTATTGCATACGATTTCAATTATACCATGTGGTCTACTTACGATTCATTGCACTTCAGCTTTGATGACCCAAACACTCCTTCATCAGGTTACATATATAATTGGAAGAATGCAATGGCTAACCGTATGGGCATTGAAGCTACCTACAAACAGAAATATACGTTACGTGTGGGTTATTATATAGATGGTTCACCAATACAAGATGGTTACGTAAGCCCTGAAGTGGTAGATGCTACCAACTCGGGTTTTTCAATAGGTGCTAGTTACCAGTGCTGCAAAAACCTTTCAGTAGATTTTGCATACCTGCGTTCCGATTTTACACGTAACAATGCTACATGGCAACAGCAAGGCAGTGTGTATGATTTCCAGGCTTCCTATCATCGTATTGTTAATGTATTCGGCATAGGTGTAAACTATCACCTCAATTGCAAAATGTGTCACAACTCTGCTAACTAAAATTGTTTCATTTAATATAAAACAACATGAAAAAAGTATTGTTCTTTATCGCAGCGGTTTCAATTGTATCTTGTACCAAGACACAATTTACCCCTAACACAGTTAGTTCGGGCTCTGCAGATTTTAGTAACTATATAGCAGTGGGTAATTCACTTACCCAGGGTTATATGGATGGTGGAGTTTATGCTTACGGACAAAGCAACTCTTTCCCCTCTGACCTCGCTGCTGAAATGAAAATGGCCTTGCCTTCTATGAACTTTGTTCAACCTATGACAATAGGCAATGGTGGCGGTTACATACACCTGGCATATGTAAACGGGCAACTTGCTCCGGTGCAACCAACCGATTCATCTTATGGCCCTAATCCTAGCGCTCAGGATCCGGGTTTTCCTAATTGGGGCGGACCGGCTATGCAAGCGAACCATTATAACAATTTGGGCATATCGGGCATTACACTTACCGGTGCTGTAGCACTTACAGCTAATGAAAAGATCGTAAACAATGTAATTAATGGCTGGCAGGTTATTTCCTTATTTGGACCTACACCGGTTGGGAATCCTTATGGACGCTTTATGAACTTTGGAACTATTAGTGCACCAATACAATATATAGATAACATACGTTCCAGCAAAGCAACTTTCTTTACTTGCTGGTTAGGTGATAATGATGCATTAGGATATGCAACCAGCGGTGGAGCTGTAAACAGTATAACCGTACCTGGTTTTGGTAGAATACCACTAGATACACTTACTGACCCTGCTGTGTTTGCACAGAAGTATGATTCAATACTTACAGCATTCCATAATTTGGGAGCAAAAGGAGTTTGTGTAACAATTCCTAATGTTACTTCTATACCGTTCTTTAATACAGTTCCGAATAATATTCTGGTAAATGGTGTTCCACAATACTTATATATTACTACAGGTGCCGGTGTTGTTCGCCAGGCTGTACCGGGCGATCTTATCATACTTCCTGCATATGATTCAGTGCAGAGTGGTGTAGGTTTTACAAGGTCTCATCCATTGCCAAATTCAATGGTGCTTGATATTGATGAAGTTGCTTCTGTGCAAAATACAACCATTGCCTACAATAATTCTATAAAGAGCCTTGCTGCCAGCTTCGGTTTCGGAGTGGTAGATATGTATTCCTTCTTAGGTACACTTCAAAGCAGCCTGAATATTGATGGTATTACTTTCTCACGCACATTTATCCAGGGCGGTACTTTCGGACTTGATGGTGTTCACCCAAATGCACGTGGCTATGCAATTGTTGCTAACCAAATGATACTGGCAATAAATGCAACTTATGGTTCTACACTTCCAATGGTTGATATTACACAACATAAGAGCTGTATTTTTCCTACCTGGTAATATTGTAGTTTAATGAATAAGAGAAATTGGCTTGGTTTATTTGCAATAGCGTTTGCTCTGTTCTTTTGTTCATGTTCGAATATTGATCCGACTAAAATATTTCCCAAGACAACCTTTGACGCCCCCTTCCCAAAGGGTGATAAGAATCTCACCAGCATTCTTGGTGATCACACAGTGGTTAAGCTTGACAAGGATACCTTCATGCTTAGGATAACCTCGGCGGGTAATGTGAATTATGTGGTTGACGAAAAAGAAAGGGATACCGTTTTTGTTGGGAATGTAAGCAGGTATCGCGGCTTATACTATTTCAGCCACAAGATAAACGATACTGCTTATTGGATATTCGCAGTGAAGATAAAGGATAGGCTTATTTATGGACTTAACGGTGCGCTTAAAGAAACCTTTTGTGTAGACAGGCAAATTGAAAAAGGCGAGCATGCAAGTTTGGTTAAGTTTATTAATAAAGACAGAAACGAGATCAGGCTTCACCCCGATAAAAAGGAAATAAGAAGTATGCTGACTATTGTAATGGATACATTGAAAGCTGACACTCTGCTTGCAATAATGCACGATAAAGCTGTGCCAACAGACACTGCGGCTATTACTGCTGCTGTTGACCCTGAAGAATATGAATTCATTAATAAGGTATATCCTAATCCTGCAAAGGCGGAAGTGAATGTTGAGTTACAGCAGCCGGTGAAGCTTATATATTATGTTTCTGATATAACAGGTAAATCTGTTTTTAACGGGCAGTTTAACGATACCACTAACAAAGTAGATGTTAGCAGTCTGCCTGTGGGTGTATATATTCTAACAGTCTCCAGCCGCGATAACAGAAGAGCAGAATCTGTTAAGATCATTAAGGACTAAAGCCAAATAAAAATCCCCCTTCGTTGGGGAAGAGGGATAAGTTTGGCGCGTGAATGATATATCTAATATACTCTTTGTCTCACGACGCCTTTTCAAGATTGTTTAACATTTTTTGCAGCGATACAAATATTTTCTTCCCGTCCCTGGTTTCAAGCTTGGCCCATGCATCTACGGTAGGCTCCATGTCTTCGGCCGACCATACGTAAGAGAAGGTATCTACAATGCGGTACATGCTAGTGTCGAACTTATTATCCTTGGCAGAAAGAGATATTATCTCCACTTCTTTTCCAATATATTTTATCGACTTATCAAGCAATTCTTTAGCTTTTTCCAGGTTCATAAT
>DATHOD010000084.1:0-4265 GCA_035485295.1 Bacteroidia bacterium | reverse complement strand
CTTCCGACAAGCCTTTATCCATCAATACTTTCAACTCCTCCTTAAACTTCTTATCGAAGATTACATAATACTTACCCACAAAATGATCGCCTTTCATACCGGTGCTTTTAGGTGTTTCTCCCCCACCCCATTTTTGCCAAGCAAGCATAGACTTACATATATGTATGCCACGGTCATTAATAAGGTTCACTTTTATCACATTATTGCCTGCTGCTTCAATGATCCTGGAAATAGAAAACCCGATAAGGTTATTACGAATATGCCCAAGGTGTAAAGGCTTATTGGTATTCGGGCAAGAATACTCAACCATAATAGCTGGAGCATCCTTAGCAGGCTTTGCAAGTCCGTACTCACTATTAGCGAAATTGGACTTCAATATATCAATCCAATATGCTTTACTTATACTCAGGTTCAGGAAACCTTTCACCACATTATACCCATCAATTACTTCAACTTCCTTTTGCAAATATTCTCCCAGTTCTTTTGCAGTCTGTTCCGGGTTCTTTTTAGACATTGCCAGGAAAGGAAATACCACAATAGTAAAATCACCTTCAAATTCCTTGCGTGTCTGCTGAATGGCAATATTCAATCCTTCGGCATTTGCACTGTATAATGATGCGAGGGCTTTTTTTGTTTCTTCTATAATCAGGCTTTCAATACTTTTCATAAATCTCTACTAATTACTCAATGTTATAATACCTTTTGCGTGCTGCAATTGCTGGTAAGAAAAATAATATCGTTCTAATAAAGCATCTTCCAGTTTATCAGCACCAGCTAGTTTATCCTTATCAAAAACAAACAGCATAAGCATGCTGTGTTTTATCTTGCTGTCCCATACTTCCTTCTTGCATAAACCAAGTGTATCTATCTCTTTATTTTGATTTGTATCAACCTCAAATTGATTCATCTTCGATATTATATCTTGCTTACTTACAAACCCAAAACTCAAATCGGGATAGTTATAACCAAGAATGCAAACGGTATTCTTCCCGAGTTTATTTACTACTCGCACTTTACCATCATCCATTGAAGATTGAGTACAACTGAAAAGGAAAATGGAAGCAAGAAAAAATAAAACACTGCCCGTGGTTACCCCCTCCCTTCCTCCCCCCAAGAGGGGAGGAATTTCAATTCTGCTTAGTTTATTCTTTAATAACTTATAACTCATAATTTATAACTATACTACACGTGTTATTTGATTAGCGGCCTTCTGCAATATTTCAAAAGCGTTTTCAGCCATAATATTTTCATGATCGAGTGTTGGGTTTATTTCGGCAATTTCAAACGAGGCGATTTTTTTACTGTACAACAACCGAGAAATAAAATTACCCGCTTCTCTTTCTGTAATACCATTCTTGGCAGGTGTACCGGTACCACGAGAAATAGAAGGATCCATACTATCCACATCGAAAGAGATATGGATGATATCACATTTATCAAGATAATTCAACACTTCTACAGCAGCACGTTCAACACCTTTGGTTCTAATTTCAGCAACAGTATACACACGAATTCCATGCTTCTTTATCAGGTAGTTTTCCTGTGCCTCTGTATCTCTCAAACCCACATATATAATATCCGATGGAAGTACCTTAGGCTTTATGCCACCCATATTCTTTAGCTTCTCCCAATATTCAATCGTCTCCTCATCAGGATTGTTTACCCTGCTCTCCAAATTATCATCATCAATCATAGCTGATATTGGCATTCCGTGCATATTACCAGATGGGGTTGTGTATGGTGAATGAATATCGGCATGTGCATCAATCCAAATTAAGCCAAGCCTTTTATCAGGACACGCCATCTTTACACCCGCTATAGTTCCGTATGAAGAACTATGATCACCTAACAATACAATTGGAAATGTATTAGGTGCCTCAACTGCTTTTTTTACCTCGTTCGCCAAACGTTCATTTACGGCATAAATCCCTTTAATACGTTTTGCATATTCGTTGTGTATTGGCTCCAGTAAAAGTTTGTTCTCTACCGGAACTCTAACGGTCTTGTTCTTTTTAAAGAAGTAACTTCCGAAATCCATGGCCGCAATCTTAATAGCATCAATACCCATGCTGGAGCCGCGTGTACCCGCTCCTATCTCCGATTTCACCTCAATAATTTTTATCGCCTTCATATAATAGTTGTTAGTGGCTAGTGATTAGTTGTTAGCTTTTTTCGACTCTTAATTCGCAATTTTCAATTCGTAATTGTTAAAACTAAATCATTTACTTCAACTTAATTTTATTAATGTAGTTTACTTACATTTGCATTTTATTAACAACCTAAGTAACTTGATATGGAAAATACCTATCTGGATCTTATTCAACAAACCTTCAATTTCCCCCAAGAAGGATTTCGTGTAGAAGACAATGAACTCTACTTCCACGACATTAACCTTATGTCCATTATCAAGCAATATAAAACACCTCTAAAGCTTACTTATTTACCCAAGATCAGTTCACAAATACAAAAAGCAAAGAAACTATTTAATGTAGCTATGGCAAAAGCCGACTACAAGGGCAAATATAAGTATTGTTACTGCACAAAAAGCTCTCACTTCTCATTCGTAACCGAAGAGGTATTGAAAAACGACGATGTTCATTTAGAAACATCATCGGCTTTTGACATTCCAATTATAAAGGAGCTTTACAAGCAAGGCAAGATAAGTAAAGAAACATTTGTTATATGCAATGGCTTTAAGCGCCCTGTTTACAAGCAATATGTTACCGAACTCATTAACCAGGGCTTTAACATTATGCCCATACTTGATAACAAAGAAGAACTTGACCACTATACCCGTTATGCTAAGAAGAAATTCAATATTGGTATACGTATTGCCGCTGAAGAAGAGCCAACGTTCGAATTCTATACTTCTCGCCTGGGCATACGATACAGAGATATAGTAGATTTCTACAAAGAGAAGATTCAGAAGAACCCGAAGGTGCAGTTAAAGATGCTCCACTTTTTTATCAATACCGGTATACGCGATGCAATTTACTACTGGACCGAATTGGCTAAGTGCTTAAAAGTATATTACCAATTAAAGAAAATATGCCCTTCATTAGATTCACTGAACATTGGCGGTGGCTTACCTATCCGTAATTCATTGGGTTTTGAATTTGACTACGAATACTTGATTGAAGAAATCATATCCCAGATAAAGAGTTTCTGCGACCAGAACGAAATACCAGAACCAAACATATTTACAGAGTTTGGCTCATTTACCGTAGGCGAAAGTGGTGCAGCAATTTATTCTGTATTAGATAAAAAATGGCAGAACGACCGTGAGCTTTGGTACATGATCGATAGTTCTTTCATTACAACTCTTCCAGATACCTGGGGTATTAACCAGCGCTTTATAATGCTTGGTATAAACCATTGGGACCATGAATACCAGCGCGTCAGTCTTGGTGGATTAACATGCGATAGCTTAGATTATTACAATTCAGAGCTGCACTCCAATGAAGTGTATTTACCTAAGTTCAATTATAAGGAAGATGAACCACAGTATATAGGCTTCTTCCATACAGGGGCCTACCAGGAATCCTTAGGTGGTTATGGTGGAATACAACACTGCCTTATACCAGCGCCCAAGCATGTAATTATAGACAAAACAGAGGATGGAGAAATTACTACCCGCCTGTTTGCTAAGGAGCAGAGCTATAAGAGTATGTTGAAGGTATTGGGATACTAAAGCAAGTGAAAAACTAAAAGTGAAGAGTGAAAAATATCAGGAGTTCCCATAAAGTAATTACTCCATTTATAGATATATCAAACGCTTTCCCCGCTTGGGGAAAGTAAGGAATAGGGCTACCAATGGGAAGGACCTTATAATTATTCATAACACGATTACTGAAGAAATGTAAACATCAACTCATTAATGGGTTGTTGAAAATTATTTAATTATTTATTACATAATATTAACAAATAGGCTAAATTTGCTTTGTCAATCTCCTCCTGCCTCCCATAAGATGGGAGGCAAAACAGATTTCGGTCAATGTCCTCTCCCAACTTGTGGGGAGAAAGAGAAGTGATGATTTGTTTTTTGACATACTCCTTCCTTCTCCTATTGGAGAAGCCTGCCCGACATTGCCATTCCAGGCGTGGACACAGGATGAGGTCGCTCGTTAAGTGCGCTACACGACCTCACCCCAACCCCTCTCCTGCGAGGAGAGGGGCAACCCAACGGGTTGTTCACTGATTAGCTGATTATTTATTAAGGAGTAATTATTGATTATCAATATTTTACGATTTTAACTATCTAAAAA
>DATHOD010000083.1:0-3439 GCA_035485295.1 Bacteroidia bacterium | reverse complement strand
ACTCATAGGTACGCTTGTTACTTTTATTTCACCATGTAAGCCCTCAACAAGGCTCTTAACCAGGTACATACCCATTTCAGGGCCTTTTGAATCCATATTGTCAGGTGAGGCATCGAAAATAGATAATGTGGTTTCCGTATCCATACCAATACCATTATCACTTACTGAAATAATGGTGTTATTATCTTTATTATCTATTGAAATACTAATAGAAGCCTCAGGTATATTCCTGCTGTGAATAATAGCATTATTTATCAAGTTGTATAGAATTGAATGCAAGTATTGCTTGTCGGCGTATAAAGCTTTATCGGTATTTATTTTTCTTAAAATATTTACCTTATTGAAGTGGGATACAGTATCAATTGATCGTACAACCTGTTCTATTATTTCCTCTGCGTCCACTTGCTCTATTAATGGCTTGGAATGCAATAACCTTTGCAGATTAAGTAAGGATACCATGTGATTCTCTATCTTCTTGTATGAACCATTTATTTTGTCAATATAACCAAGTGTAACCTTATCATTGGTTTTTGACGAGGCCAGGTATATATAGTTCTTCGCGGAATTGATGGGCCCCCTTATTTCATCACTCAGGTTATAAATGAGCATATTTAGCTGTTCAATCTTTGCTTCTGCCTGCCTTTGTTCTGTAATGTCCCTTGAAGTGCCGTATACCCTTTGTATTTTTCCTTCTTTATCTTTTTCAACACTCAAAAGGTTTTGAAGGGTAAGTACTTCGCCATTGTTTGCGCGTACTATTCTATACTCAATACTTAATTCGCCGCCGACCTCTCTGGAGTTCAATATTTGAGAATATGTCCTATCCCTGTCTTCAGGATGAATTAAACCGACAAATGCCATAAAACTGGGCGGAAAGTCCTTGTCAACCCCATAAATATTTCGCAATCCTTCCGACCAAAAGACGGTACCATTTGCAAAATCGTTATTCCAATTGCCCATCTTTGACAGTTTTTGAGCTTCTAAAAGTAGCTTCTCCGTTTGCAGGGCCTTTTCTTCCGCATTCTTTCTTTCTGTAATGTCCTGGCATATTCCATATACTCTTTCCAGTTTTCCATCCTTGCCTTTTACAGTATTAATACGCATATTGAATATCCGCACTTGCCGGTCATTTACACGAACTAACCTGAATTCAATGTCAAGTTGGCCAAAGTCAGCTTCATTCTGCATTATTTGTGAAACAACCCTGGCTCTATCCTCAGGGTGTATCATATCAATAAAGGCTTCAAGGCTGGCAGGATAATCCTTATCCACGCCTTTAATGGCGCGCATGCCATCTGACCAGAAAACCTCGCCTGTCGCCATATTGGCGTTAAAATTTCCTATTCTCCCCAGTTGCTGGGCTTCTGCTATCAGGCTTTCCGAACGCAGAGCTTTCGTTTCCGATATTTTCCTTTCTGTAATATCTCTTACAACCCCATCAACTCTTACCAGTTTACCATTATCATCCAATGTGGGAACAACTTTTGTTTCAACCCACCGCATACTTTTATTTTTAAGAATGATTCGGTATTGATTGGATACCGAATGCCCCAGTGCAAAGGCTTCATTATTTTGCTGTACCACATGCCTGTCATCGGGATAAATAACACTACTCCATAAATTAATATCTGCGTAAAACTCAGCAGGAGTATAGCCATATATTTTTTCGCATGCCGATGACATTTGCAATACCTTATATTCTTTCAGGTCTACTGCAAAGAAGACTTCGTCAATATTGTCAAACAGACGTTCTATGTCATCAGTTTTTTTCATGCTTACCTGTAATACATGCGCTTAAGCAGGTCCGGCTTGAATTTTGGGCTCAGGGTAATTTCTTGCGGAACGCCATTTTGTTTGGCATGCTTAAGTGTAAGCTTGTCATGGTCCACTTCATGTATCTCGTTTATGGATACTAATTGCGACCTGTTTGCCTGAACCAACTGGGGCGCATCGGCCATAATGTCCTCAAGGCGGCAGTCCATAAGTGTATATTTAGTACCGTCACTCATTGTCAAATCTTTGTGCCTGGCATCTACCTCATCTGTGGATACAAAAACAAAATCGGGCAGGTGTAACTTTACTTTTTTATTTGATTCCGCTACGTTATATAACCCGTACACTATAGTATTGCTGATTTGTTTGTACGCCTTCTCAAGCGCATAATCAAGCCTTTCTTTATTAAAAGGCTTCGTAACCACATCAATCGGTTTTAATCCCAGCGCGTCTTTTAATTTGTCTTCGCTTCCGGTTATAAAAATATAAGGCTTTTTGCCCAATATTTGCGCCAGCATAAGCCCATTTATATTGGGCATTGTAATATCCAATAGGCAAAGATCGAACTGCAGGCCGGGTGCATCCTTCATAAATGCTGCCGGGTCGGTATATCCACGTTCAATATGTATAAGGGCAGAACCTTCATACAATTCTTTCAGTATTTCGTGCATGCTTGGGTCATCGTCGACCATTATAACTTTAAGTCTTTTCATGTGGTTGGTGTATTTAATTGTTTGTATACCGAAAATAGGAGATGCTATAAAGATTCCTGGTGACTACCGTCATTGGTACGTATGATATATATCATACAGCAGCATAGGTCTTATGGCTTTAGTATACTATAAATAGAAATGGTCTTAAATAAATTAGAAGGAAACTGTGAATGTGGTTCCTTCACCCACTGCACTTTTGCACTCAATGGTCGCTTTAAGCGCATTGGTAAGGTCCTTTACTATAGACAGGCCGAGCCCATTGCTGGGCTCATTGGCGGTGGGGCGGGGTGTAAGGCGCTGAAAACGGCCAAACATATTAGGCATATCCTTTTCCGGAATGCCTAATCCCTCATCTTTTACAGTAAGAATGTATTTAAGATCTTTTTTAGATGCTTCCACCCAAATGTTTTTACCGGCATAGCTGTACTTAATGGCATTCGAAACCAGGTTATCTGCTATTATGCTAAGGTAACTTGCATCGGTAGTAAAGTATAGTCCCGTGCAATTATTGGTGAAATGTATTTTAATGCTTTTATTCGCTGCTGCCCCTTCATGCCGTTCCAGTACCTCGTTAACTATATCACCCATATTAACTAGGGCATATACCGGATTAATAATGCCACTTTGTATACGGTTTACCGTCATAAAGTCGCCTACCAGATTGCGTACACTATTTACCGACCTGTCAAGACGCTTAATGTGCCCAGCCTGCTTTTCGTTGGCTGCATAACCCGGCTCTTTCATTAATTCCATCATAAGTATCATGGCCCCAATATAGTTTTGAAGGTCATGCGAAACCATACCTGTAAAGCGGTCCTTTTCACTATTCAGATAAGCTAATTCCAGGTTCTTTTTTTCTATTTCCCTTATCAGTATCTTTTTTGTTTCTTCTTCTTTTTTACGTTCGGTAATATCATAAATTATATTAATGCCATATTTCTCCTCATTTAATA
>DATHOD010000082.1:0-4508 GCA_035485295.1 Bacteroidia bacterium | reverse complement strand
AAAACAGTCGCAGAGGTTAAGGGAACAGCATTAGGCGGAGATATACCTGCAGGTGTTAATAGTAATGATGTAGTTTACGTTAATAACGCTAATAGCCCTACAGCAATTGTTGGTTATAGAAGTGGAAGTACCTGGTATGATGCAAATGGAAATGAAGTTCAGGATCCTACTGTTATTGCAAAGGCTACTTCCACCGGAACTATACAACCATATCTTGAGAATCCAAGTCAAACTACATTAAGCTCTAATGCATTTACCACCTATACTCCTCAAATAAATGTAATGCCCCGTATAGCATTTGCCTTCCCTATATCAGATATGGCGAATTTCTTTGCTCACTATGATATTCTTACACAACGCCCTCCTGGTGTTGGTTATAACCTGTTTGTGCCTACCCAGTATATGTTCATTCAGAGTTATATTTCCAGTGTTCTTTCTAACCCAAATCTGGTACCGCAACAAACTACCGATTATGAATTGGGCTTTACCCAGGTGTTAGATGAAAAGCAAAGTTCAGCGCTTACTTTTTCAGCGTTTTATCGCGATATGAAGAATATGGTTGAAACATACAGGTATCTTGAAGCATATCCTGTTAGTTACCTGGCATATAATAATATTGACTTCGGTACAGTAAAAGGTATGTCCATAACCTATGATTTAAGAAGAATAAGTAATATTAAGATTAAAGCAAGTTATACATTACAGTTTGCTGATGGAACAGGTTCGGGCCCTAACTCCGGTTTCAACCTTGCAAACTCGGGTAGCCCTAACTTACAAATCCCTATGCCACTTAATTTTGATCAAAGGCATACATTCCTGTTGAATATCGATTACCATTATGCTTCCGGCGAAAATTACAATGGGCCGGTGTGGACTACCCACAGTGGCAAGTCTATACAAATATTGGCTAACGCAGGCTTCAATTTAAACTTTACCGCAGGTTCCGGAACACCGTACACTCAGCAATCTAATGCTACAGAAGGTGATCCAAATAGTCAAAACGTAGGTATTGGTATATCACAGCACTATGGCCTTGTTGGAAGCGTGAATGGTGAATACCTTCCTTGGCAGTATCGTGTTGATATGAGGGTTGATAAGGATTTCCCATTAACAATAAATGCAAAAAATAAGGACAAAGCACATCCTTGCGATCTATTAGTATATATACAGGCAACTAACCTGCTTAATACTGAAAATGTATTGAATGTATACCATTATACAGGAAGTCCTTCTGATGATGGTTTCCTTGCTTCAATACAAGGCCAGCAACAAGTTTATTCACCATCAACTATTTCACCGTCGGCTTACATAGATCAATATAAGCTGAAAGAAAGGGATCCGTCTTATTTAGCAATGCCAAGACAATTGAGATTAGGAGTAGAATTTAATTTCTAATAGTTACGAAGAACACCAGTATGACAAAAACATCTTTAAATAAATCGAGTATGAAAACTCAAAAGGTTTTATTATCCCTTGCAATTGCTGTTACCATTTATGGCAATCTTGGGGCTAAGGAAAATATCGGTACACCTCCGCATAAATCTACAAAGGGTATGCTGTCTACCGGTTGTGCCCAAGATGCAGGAGCTGCATATCTGGGTATTAATAATGTTCGTGTAAGAATAATGGATGAAGGTGATATGTGGTGGGATCCGGGAGCAAGTTTACCACGTTATTATGTTCCGGCAGGAGGCCAGGCTTGTTCTGAGTTCTCGGGTGCTCCCTGGATAGGTGGTATTGATGCGGGTGGACAGTTGAAGATTGCAGCTATGACCTACCGCCAGAATGGAGAAGATTATTGGACAGGCCCGCTTGATACTGCTACAGTATCTATTACTCCTGCTCGTTGCGCGTTCTACGATCAGTTGTATCCTATTAATCTTATAGAAGTTCAGAATTATGTGGCTGCTTATCCTGCAGTAACAACTATACCACAGGATATATTAAACTGGCCAGGTAACGGTGACCAAAGCTATGGCGAGTCAAGGTTTCTTGCTCCTTATGTAGATGCGAATGGCGATGGAGTATATAATCCAGCTGATGGTGATTACCCTGCATATGACCTTAAAGGAACTAACCCAAATTGTAAAAATGAACTTTTTGGAGATGCTACCTTATGGTGGGTATTTAATGATGAAGGTAATACACACACTGAAACAGGTGGTATTGCAATAGGGCTTGAAATACGTGCCCAGGCTTTTGAATTTACTACCAATGATGCAATAAACAACTGTACTTTTTACAATTACACTATAATTAACCGTTCTTCATACCAGGTAAACCAAACCTATTTTGGCGCTTGGAATGACTTTGATCTTGGTAATGGTGGCGATGATTATACGGGATGCGATGTAAGCAGAAGTATGGGATATGGTTATAACGGTGAACCTACTGATCCTGATGGAGCTGGACAATTTGCCGGTGAAATAGGGTACCATGGCGACCCTCCTGCTATTGGCGAGGCCTTTTTCCAGGGCCCTGAAGCAGATATTGCAGATACCAGTAATCACTGCGCTGTGCACGATGGCTTATTGGGTATGGTAAGGTTCGTATATTATAACAACGATTTTACTGTAACAGGTAATCCTGAAAACGCTTCATGGTATTATGATCTGTTAAAAGGTATATGGGGCGATGGAACACCTATGACCTATGGTGGAACAGGTTATGGAGGTACTGTGGCATGTAAATATATGTTCCCATCTACACCCGGAACGAATGCTAATACAGATCCTAAAGCTTGCGGTACAAATTTTGTTACGCAACCTGCATGGAATGAAATTTTGGCAGGTGATCCTGCAGGTGACAGGCGGTTTTTGGAATCTGCAGGCCCTTTTACGCTTAAGCCTGGTGCGGTAAATTATTGTACTGTTGGTGAAGTATGGGACCAGCCCGCTAACAGCGGCTTGGGTAATATTGTGCCGGTTGGTATGATACAACAAGATTGTGACTTGGCTCAGGCTTTGTTCAATAACTGTTTTAAAGTACTTAATGGGCCTGACGCACCGGATTTAACCATTACTGAACTTAACCAGGAAATTATTATCACACTTACTAACTCAACAACTTCAAATAACTATAAAGAGGCTTATAGCCAGGTGTCTCCAACTATTGTGTCTTCTTCTGACAATAAATACACATTCGAGGGTTATGAGTTGTTCCAGGTTTTAGATTCTTCTGTTACTGCCAGTCAATTGCTCGATCCTTCTTTAGCCCGTCTTGTTATAGGCGGTGAACGTGATTTAGTTGATGGTGTTAAGGGAAATATTACAAACTTTGCTTTTAGCAGTGCATTAGGCTATGTAATAGGTACTACTGAAGTTCAGGCACTTGATAATGGAATAGTACATACGTTTGATATAAAAGCAGATCAGTTCCAGGAAGATGGAATAACGACTTTAGTGAATGACAGGCCATACTATTTCATCGCTATAGCATATGCATATAATCAATATAAGCCTTATAATCCTGCTGATACTAATTCCGACAAAGGGCAGCAGTTGCCATTTTTGCAGGGTAGAAGGAATATAAGAGTATACTCTGCTGTTCCTCACATTCCTCAGGCGCAATCATATGGCACGGTTCTAAACTCACAATACGGAGAAGGTTTGCCTGTTACCCGTATTGAGGGCCATGGTAATGGTAGCAACACAATTGAAATGGATCAAACCAGTATTAATTATATACTGGCAAATGATACAATGGCTCACCCCACCTATCTTGGCGGACAAGGGCCTATAAATGTAAAGATAGTGGACCCTTTGAACGTTATGAATGCTAATTACATTGTAAAACTATATAAGGATAAAAACTCAAGTGGTCTTGATGACTCTACCAGGTGGAAATTGTATATTGCAGGTATGAGCGATACAGTTTATTCAGATACAACCATTGGTCAGCAATATGAACAGGTAATTCCGCAATGGGGTATATCGGTTAGTATTAACCAGGTATTGCCTCCAAGCGCATTGGTAGATGGTGTTATAGATTCAAGCTGTACTATGACCTTTGCTGATCCGACTCATCAATGGCTAACAGGTATTGCTTCTACAGGGCCCGGGGCAAATTTATTGTTCTGGATTCGTTCAGGTACCAATGTTGATGCGGCATATAAAGGCGCGTTCAGCTCGGCTCCTGACAGGTCTAATGAATTCTATGATCCTTACCAATATTATAACCATATAATAGGTGGTACATGGGCTCCTTATAGTCTTGCCGCATATTCTGATGCCCCTACATTAGATGTAGATAATGGACCAGGTTGGGCGGGTATTAAGGATTCATTAAGCACACTATGCAGTGTAGATATTGTATTTACCTCTAACAAAACAAATTGGACCCGTTGTATTGTGTTTGAAGAGCAAGATGAAACTGCGCTGGCTCAGGGTAATGCAACTAAGTTGAATATTAGGAAATCTGCTTCTATTGACCAAAATGGAAATTTTGCTACAATCGGAAGTGGACCAAGTTCTAACCCAGCAGCAGCTAATTATATATCAGACCAGGGT
>DATHOD010000081.1:0-20409 GCA_035485295.1 Bacteroidia bacterium | reverse complement strand
ACCCTTAAATTAGTTTTGGGTCATTAAACCTTTTCATTTGGCACAATGACTACCAAGCTTTGCCCTTATTGCAATAGTGCCAAGTCCATGCTCATGGGCAACGTATATTGCTCCCATTCTTCCGATGACATGGAGAAACTTGAAACAGGTACCTTACTACTTAAGGCAGATGAATTGGAGGAAACTAGCGACCATATATCACGTTTATCTATTCGCTTAACACTTAACGGCGATCAGTATTATAGAATAGGCAGCCACGACCATTCTATTAATTCAAAAAGTTATTTAATTATTAACCAAGGGCAGCATTACCGCACCTCGTTTAAAGGTACCCAAGCACAAGAAATGATATTGGTTGCATTCAAACCAAGCTTTGCAGCCGGTGTATTAAATGACCTTGTCACCTCGGAAGATAAGCTATTGGATGATCCTTTTAAAGCAAGCAGCCAACCGGTCTCTTTTTTTGAAAAGACGTACGATACCGACCCTGAAATACTTAACATCTTTATGCAACTTCGTAAGATGATGGATGAAGATATTGGCACAAAAAAAGAAATTGATTTAAATGGCATTTATGCACAATTACTTATAAGACTTTTAAAAACGCATACACATTTAAAGCAGGACATAGACAAGTTAAAAACTGCCAAACTTTCTACCCGTACTGAACTTTACCGCCGCCTTTGCATAGCAAGGGACTATATGGATGCTCACCCGCAAAAGAGAATAAGTGTTGATGAGGTGGCTGGTGTTGCATTCCTCTCCACTCATCATTTTAAAAGAGCGTTTAAAGAATTATTCAATATTACACCTCATCAATACCACATTCATAAGAGGCTTGAATTTTCGCAAAAATTGCTTAAAGAAAAACACTGGAAAGTGGAAGATGTTTGCAGGCATGCCGGGTTTGAAAACTCTAGTTCATTCATACGCCTATTCCGCGAGCACTATGGCTGCACGCCTAAAGCTTATCACTTAAATAATTTTTAAGAAGATTTTATTCTTATTGGACGTTTTACCAATTCACCTTTGCAATTCTTGCAAGCGTATTCCATTTTTGTTGCGCATTCAGGGCAGAATGTGCATTCATAACTACATATATATGCATTAGCAGTAAGACTCAATTCCTTACCACATTCTTCACACTTATCTTCCATTAAAAGTGCCACTCGCTTACTCCTTAATTGGCAATATAGCTTTCTTACATAAAATCTCAAATAAATTACCAGCCGCTTCATTCTCTCTTAGTTCATCTGTCATAAGTCCTTTAATATCTTGGTACATAAGCCAGGCTGTTGTGTATGATACCTGAATATCTCTTTGTAGCTGCCTTACTGAAAACTTATTAGTTGTATTACTAACTGCTGCAAAAGCATATATCCAGCTTTTTAAAGGAATACGCGACCCATGCAGAAATGTACCAGCAGTAACTGAAAATGTTCTTTTGCACTTACAGCAATGAAAACGATTATCGCTCTGTCGTGCTGTAACCCTATCAGAACTGCAATACGAACATCTTACTTTCTCACCCCAGCGCAATTGCTCAAAATATTGCATGGCATCAATATTTTCGGGGAACCTGATCTTAATTTCTGTTATGCTCATTTGGTAATCAATTTAATTGCTTTTAACTCTGTTCTTTTCATCTTCAGCACCTCCCTTACTATGCAGAGATTGTGAGGTTGAAGTGCCACCAAAGTGATATGAGAAAGAAAGATTAACCATACGAGTATCTCTGCGTACAAATACGCTTTCATTGAATCCATTAAAGGTTGTAACTCCATCTGTTAATTGCGTCCAGAAGATATCTGAAACATTCAACCGGATTGTGCCTCTGTTATCCATTATTTTGGCTTGTACACCTGCTGATAATGACCATTGCGGCTTTAATGTAAGATATCCCAAATCAAAGCCAGAGAAATAATATGCATTTATGTCTCCGGTAAACTTCTTTGTAATCGTGAAGTTATTATCAGTATTAGCATCCCATAAGAATCTATAAGAATTTAAAGCAGTACCTGAAAGGGTAGCGTTATAATGATTAACAAATGCATCGGCTGAAGTAGTGGTACTCCACCATGAAGTTATTTGAGTAACGGCTGTAAAATTTCCACCATAATAATCGAGTTAACTTAAATTCACGTTTGTTTGTTCAACTACATCCGGTCTACCTGGAAATGGAAGTATGGCCACAGTGATTGGATTGATTGTATGAGTATAGGTCAACGTAAGGAAATATTTCTCCTTGTAAGAATCAGATAACTGGTAGGTATATGAATTTTGTGGAAGGAGGTATGGGTTGCCCAACAAATAGAAGGTTGGATTGATATACAAACTGAAAGGGTTCAATTGTTCGTATGTTGGCCTGTCAATTCTACGGGTTACAGAAAAACCCAATTGATGATCTTTAGCAATAGAATCATTGATAGACACATTTGGAAAAAGCTGGAAAAAGTTTCTTGAAAACTGGTCTCCCGTAGCAACCTGGTTTCCATCAGCAATTGTTTGCTCTGCCCTTATTCCCAATTGCAAGCTTGCTTTGTGGATGTTCCTGTTATAGGAAACATATCCGGCATTTATATTTTCTGAATAAATGAAATGGTTGGTTTGAATAGTATCAACAGGGGCAGAACTATTTGCTCCATCGTAAATATTTACACTATTATCCGTCTTTACATAGCTAGTTTTCAAACCTGCTTCAAGTGATCCCTTCTTTCCCAACTGCCCATCATAATCAGCTTTAAAGGAATAAATATTTAATTGACCGGGTAGTGATCCATATATGGATGAACTCGATGCCTCTGTATTATCAAGGTTATAGTAGTTTGTAACTATATTCTCATAGCCCTGGTTTTGGTAGCAGGCATAATCCACATTTATAAGTAATTCTCTGCCTATAGAATCAAACTTATGCTTTAGGTTAAAATTACCTGCATAGTTATAGCTAGTATTAGGAGAGCTGCTATTAGTAATATTATACGATTGCTCACGACTCAAACTATCGTATACATAAGTAGTAGCACCTTCCGATACCGGCGATTTTGAAATGGAGCCATCGGCAATAAACCCAATAGTAGTTTTATCTGATGCAAAGAAATCTGCGCCAATTCTTGCTGTATTTGACATGTTTGGGGAAAGCAGATTTTCGTGTTGTATAGTTCCCCCCTGATAATTTGACCCATTATAAAAATCGGTCTTGAAGTCTATGGCATTACTAAAACCCCTGTAGGAATAATTATAGTTTGCGAACAAATTTAGTTTCTTGGTCCTGTCATTAAACGTAAAACCTTCATTAGTCCTTGGATAAATACCCTGGCCATAACCCAGGTTTACGGTAAGGTTCGTACCTAATCGCTTATCCTTTTTCAAGATAATATTGATAATGCCCGCACTCCCGTTGGCATCATACTTAGCGGAAGGGTTTGTAATGAACTCTATTTTATCTATTGCATCCGATGGCATACCGCGGAGCATATTTGCAAGGTCAGTTGAAGACATAGGCACTATTTTACCATCTATCATTATAGTTACTCCCGATTTACCTTGCAGACTGACATTATCATTTTGGTCAATCTGTACTCCGGGAGATCGCATCAAAATATCGTAAACGTTGCTGCCCGAACTAAGTATGCTTTGTTGAACATTAAAAACTGTCTTATCAGCAAAGTGTTGTAAAACAGGAATTTTTCCAACTACTGTTACCTCTTTCAATATTTTCGATTGCAGCGTTACATCTGCCAAGTCAATTTGCAGATGGGCATCGTCCACATTAATAACAGGAGAATAATAATTCTCAAAACCAGTTTGGGAGATAAACAATATATAACTGCCTTGCTTAACATTCACAAACTCTACTTTTCCATCTGCACCACTAACATTATATTGAACCATTGCTGAATCTTTCGCATTTACCAACTGAGCAAAAACTCCATCAACAGGTTTCTGGTTTCCATCCAATATCCTAACATCAATTTTTCCTTCAGTCCGTGCATAGGCAGCGCTGCAAAGACTCATCAAACAAATGAAAGAGTAAATTAATTTCTTCATAGAATTCTATTTGGCTGCCAGTTTTTCAATCATATGACGGATAGCTAATGCAGTTTGTTACAACAAAGCTATGTTGCACCCTTAGGCATTGAATATGCGAAAAGGGTTAAGAATCTTTGCCTTAACGTTTTTTAACAACCACTAAGTGTGCATTATTTCCCAAATCAAATGCTTAGAGAATGTTTTTTGTTTTCATACCTTAGCACCCATTATCAACTAATAATACTTTATGAAGAAGGCATATGTTTTTCCGGGACAAGGCTCGCAATTTAAAGGCATGGGCAAAGAATTATATGAAAGTTCTCCAGCAGCTAAAGATTTATTTGAAAAAGGCAATTCCGTTCTTGGTTTCCGTATAACAGATATAATGTTCGAAGGAACTGATGAAGAACTTAAACAGACAAAAGTTACACAGCCCGCTATATTTCTTCATTCAGTAGTATTAGCTTTTATGTTAGGTGATAAGTTTGTACCCGATATGGTTGCAGGACATTCATTAGGAGAGTTCTCAGCCATCACTGCTGCTAAAGCAATAAGCTTTGGGGACGGACTAACCTTAGTATATAAACGTGCAATGGCCATGCAGAAAGCTTGCGAAGCCACTCCATCGACTATGGCTGCTGTACTTGCATTAGATGACGCAAAAGTGGAAGAAATATGCAAATCAATAACTGATGATATAGTAGTACCGGCTAATTATAACTGCCCTGGACAGCTCGTTATATCTGGTAGTGTACCGGGTGTAACCAAGGCATGTGAGTTGTTAAAAGCAGCTGGTGCAAAGCGTGCTTTGTTATTGCCAGTTGGCGGTGCATTCCACTCCCCTCTTATGGAACCGGCACGTATTGAACTTTCGGCAGCAATTGAATCAACTATTTTTCATAAACCCATATGCCCGGTTTACCAAAATGTAAATGCATCACCTGAAACAGAAGCAGAAGCGATAAAGAAGAATTTGATTGCACAACTTACTGCTCCTGTGAGGTGGACACAAACCATACAACGCATGACTGCCGATGGAGCAACCATATATTATGAAGTAGGCCCTGGAAAAGTATTACAAGGATTGGTAAAGAAAATATCTCCGGCTGTTGAAGCTATGAGCGTATAATGAAAAGACTGAAATTAACATACCTGATACTTTGCTTCACTGCAATAACTGCGCACGCCCAGATATTGAGTGGTATTGGAGTAGCAGGGGGCTTAACTTATGGCACACAAAGATGGACCCCGGAAGGGCCATTGGCACAAGAAAGATGGCTGCTTAGATTTAACGGAGCAGTACTTGCGGAGTTTTTCCATCACCCAACTTTTAGATGGAGGACGGAAATAGAATATAACCTGATGGGGACCAAAGAACTTACCTATCCCCCTTCAAGTGTTTTGCTTTCCAACCGCACCAACTATTTTTCCTGGAACAACTATTTAAAGATTATGTATAACAAATACACATTTGTTCCATACATTTTAATAGGACCTAGAGTGGAATACAAATTCAGAATAAGGCCACAGATATATCCCGGCGAAATGGGTGCTTTAAATCTTTTACAGGTAACAGGCTGCGTGGGCGTGGGTGCTGAGCTAATGTGGAGCAGCCCGTGGAGGCCTTTTATAGAACTCTTATATAATCACGACCTTATACCGTCGTACAACAATATTTCTAATAATGGATTAACGCAAACTAAGATTCTTTATGAGGGCTTTGAACTTAGAATCGGTGTTAAATTCTTTAATGATAAGAATAAGAAGGATAAGTGCCCTGCCGTTTATAACCCAATGGGTAATTAAAATAACCATCTCTGACTTTACCAAATAATTGTTTCAGATATGAGAGTTATATTATGATGCACTTTAAATCACTATTTAGCTTTTTGACTACAAACTCATCATATTCATTATCTGATAGTTTTTTCATTGAGACATTTGTAGTCCAATTTTCAGAAAGTACAGTATATACTTTAGAAGTGGCATAAATGGTAGTTATGCTATCAGGCATAAAAAAATCAGAACCGTCCCATTTACTCATATCCATATCTATACCCTTATAAAATCTGCATAAAGGGCCATTTGAGACAAAACGCTTTTCAATAATTTTTGAATTATCATATATAACTTTAGAGTTACTTCTCCCTATTACTGAGAAGCCATTATATCCTAATACTTCTTCGCCTTTCTTTCCAAATATCTTTATCGGAAATGTTTTCCATCCGGTAACATTATTCTCTGCTAATAGTTTTTCTATTCGATTGGAAATAAGATACAAGCTAGGCCATTGAGTATGCAGCAGGTCTCCCATCTTGATACCATGGGTATGCTTAAAAACAATTGGAAATTCAAAACTCTCAAAATCACCACCTACTAATTTCTTGTTTATTACCCAATCCAAATGTATTTGTGGATAAACACTAAAATAAGTCATAACAAGTCTAGAATGAAAATCAAAGAAATCTTCCATTATATCAATTACATTTTAGTATTAATTCAAGTTCAGCCATTATTTTCTGCGTCGCCCCTCTCCTATTCCATACATAGGCCTTAGCAGCTTCGCCACAATTCTCCCTGTAAGTGTCATCTGTAACGAGTCTGTTGATTCGCTTTTGTAATTCCTCGGTGGAAGAAACAGCAAACCCGCCATTTACTTTTATCAAGCCGATAGCTTCATTAAACTTTTTATGATTGGGACCAAATACGACAGGTATATCATATACTACCGCCTCAAGCAGGCTATGAATCCCATCGCCAAAGCCGCCACCAATGTACGCCACATCAGCATAACGATATAGTGAAGCCAGCAGACCCATTTTATCTACTACTAAAACATTTGCACCTTTTACATCATTTGCATTAACTGCGGAGTATTTTACGGCACTGAATAGTTGCAGCATCTGACTTATGTGGCTCTCATTAATTTCATGTGGTACTAGAAGTAGTTTTATTTTCTCACCTGAAGATTGAAGTTGATTATATACAGGAAGGATATGCTTTTCGTCTTCCGCCCAGGTACTGCCACATATCCATAATGTGCCACTTCCCTTAAATTCTTCAATAATTGCATCAGTCTTCGCTTGTTCAGAAAGAGCAATTACTCTATCTAAACGAGTATCACCTGCTAACTCTACATTACTGACACCCGCACTTTTTAATATCTTTTCAGAATCTGTATCTTGAACGAATATCCTTTTGTAATCTTTTAAATGATCTTTAAACCATTTACCATACCATTTGAAGAAGTATTGATCGGCACGAAATACAGCTGAGATAAGATAAGTTGGTACGCCTTGCTGTTGCAGCTGATTCAGGTAATTATGCCAAAACTCATATTTCACAAATATCGTAACCGATGGTTTCACAATTTCAACAAACCGTTTTGCATTTGAGACTGTATCAAGTGGCAAATAGAAAATATAATCTGCAGAAGCATAATCCTTCCTCATCTCATAACCTGATGGAGAAAAGAAAGTGAGCAATATTTTATACTGTGGAAATTTTTGTTTGAACTCTTCTATTACTGGCCTACCCTGCTCAAACTCGCCAAGCGATGCACAATGAAACCAAGCTATTGGCGACTTATTATTCTGTAAGGCCTTTTGCAGATTTTGGAAAATGTCTTTCCTGCCTAGCCTCCATTTTTTAGCTTTATCATTAAAGAGACTAGCAATAAAAATTGCTAGGCCATAAAACCGTATACCAAGTGAATAAATAAATTTCATTATTTCGAATTTAATTCACCCGTCCATGTTTTATATTCCGGAAACTGAGAAGCAATGTCAACCTGTTTATTAAAAACACCATACACAGCTGAGCCACTACCAGTCATAGCCGCGTATATGGCACCCTGCTTATATAGTTGTTCCTTCACACCTTCAATTATTGGATACTTTTCAAATAATGATTTTTCGAAATCATTTACCACACTCTTCCTCCAATCTGAAATATTTCCCATGCAATCCTTTAATGAGTCATTTTGCCTTTTTGCAACTACAAGACTATACGCAAACGGAGTACTGATCTGAATTTCGGGATATACAATAACAATGGAATAACTACTTAAATCAAGGTTTATTGCTTCGGTTAGCTCCCCCCTGCCACTGGCAAGAACAGATTTATTCTCAATAAAGAAAACACAATCACTACCAAGAGATGCAACATAACCTTTCATTTCATCTATCGAAAGGCCCAGTTCACACATCTCATTCAGCATTTTCATGAAATGGGCAGCATCTGATGAGCCACCACCCAATCCAGCGCCAATAGGTATAGCCTTATGTAACCAAACCTTCAACGAAGGCAGTTTATATTTCTTAAGCAAAAGCTTATATAGCTTAACACATAGGTTATCGCTGTTCGTTCTGCCAGGGACAGGAATACCTGAAAGGTGTAACTCTATCTTTCCGAAGCCCTCCATTTTAATTGCCTCCAATGCATCACACCAGCCAACAGGATAAAAAACACTTTCAATGTTATGATAGCCATCAGCCCTCTTTTCGAGTATTCGTAAACCTATATTTATTTTGGCGTTAGGGAAGCAAATCATATTAGTTCTGCTTTTGTTGTCTTCTGCGAAGTATCTCGCGATTTATCCTTTTTGGTAACATTGGCCCTTCATAGATAAAGCCTGTGTATAGCTCAATCATTACTGCTCCGGCATCTAACTTCTCCAACGCATCAGCAGGAGAGTGTATACCACCTGATGCAATTATAGGGAATGTTCCATTTGATTTTTCATGAAGGTACTTTATAACCTCATTTGCACGTTTGCGTAACGGCAATCCACTTAATCCTCCTGCACCGATAGCTTCAACGTTGGTGGATTTAAGTCCTTCGCGTGAAAGTGTAGTGTTTGTTGCCACTACTCCACTAATACCACATCCATTAACTATTTCCACTATATCATTCAACTGTTCATTGGTCAAATCAGGGGCAATTTTTAAAAATATAGGTTTGCTTTTTGTGTGGGCTTTATTCTTTGCTTGCAATCCATTTAGTATCTTCATCAATGGTTCTTTGTCCTGCAAACTGCGCAACCCAGGGGTATTAGGTGAACTTACATTCACCACAAAATAATCTACGTATTCAAATAAGGCATCAAAACACTTTTCATAATCAGAATAAGCATCTTCATTTGGTGTAACTTTATTCTTGCCAATGTTTCCTCCTATTACAATTTTATCTTTCCTCTTGTTTAATCGCTCTGCAACTTTTTGCATACCGTCATTATTAAAACCCATTCTATTAATGAGCCCTTTATCTGTAGGCAAACGGAATGAACGAGGCTTAGGATTACCCGGTTGTGCAAGTGGAGTAACCGTACCTACTTCTACGAAACCAAAACCCAAATATTCCATTTCATGAAAGAAGGTTGCATTCTTATCAAACCCTGCGGCAAGACCTACTGGATTAGGAAATTTTAATCCTGCCACTTCTGTTTCTAATAAGGGGTGACTGAGCGTGTGCATGCTCTTAATAATGCTATTTACTATCGGAATAGCACAGATAAACTTAAGAAGCCCGATAGTCATACGATGGCTAACCTCGGGTGAGAAGAGAAAGAGAAAAGGCCGTATGAGTACTTTATACATTTTCTTCCTTAATAAAAACCTTTGCAGGATATTCAATTTTTGTAAGGTAAAGCCCGCAAGCCGGAACCGACGCTCCTGCATGCTGACGGTTTTTGTTTTCAATAATACGACAAAATTCTTCTACTGTGCACCTGCCATTACCAACATTAATCATTGTGCCCACAATAGCTCTGACCATATTCCTCAAAAACCTATCGGCAGTAATAGTAAATATAAGTGTATCCCCTTCCTTCTTCCACTTTACATGCTTAATAGAACAATGGTCGGTTTTATTTTGGGTATTTGTTTTCTTGAAACTAGAAAATTCTTTGTACTGCTTTAATTTGTGTGCCGCTTCGTTCATTTTCTTTACATCTAGTGCATGAGGGAAATGCCATGCAAAGTCAACTAAAAATGGATTCTTACTTGTTGTGATTATATACTTATAGGTGCGAGATGTCGCATCGAACCTTGCATTAGCAGTCGGCTTAACCGCAACAATATCATGAAAGGCAATAGAGAAAGGAATTACTGAATTGAATTTATATAACCATGTATCTTTCCCTTTTAATAAGTCCTTTTCAGAATCGAAGTGAGCAAAGAATTCTTCAGCATGAACACCAGTATCAGTCCGCCCGGCACCTGTCAACTTTACCGGGTGGCGCAATATTTTCTCTAATGCAGTAACACAAAACTGTTGCACAGTTTTATCGGCATTGCGCTGGCTTTGCCATCCGTGATAATCGGTTCCTGTATATGATATCTTAATGAAATACCTCACCTTGGGTAACAAAAGTACATCAAATCAATTCTGATAATTGATTTAAGCATAAAAAAATAGAGTTTAAAAGCCAAGATAAAATTCCCGAGTGAGTTCTTTGTATTCCGGCGTATAGGAATGATCCTCGTTCTCTATTATAATAGTACTTTCTGAGAACTGGTCTCTGCCAAAAGTAAATTCCATCATTACCCTTTTTTCTGGTTTTGAAGCTGTAGTCTTTATACGCATTAACCGCGATAGATTTAGCCCACGCTCCTTTGCAATATCAATCAGCATCTCTGATTCCTTAAGTGGAAGTATAGTCGCAAAAGAACCATGCTTATGGAGCAATAATGATATCCCATCAATTAACTCCTCGAAAGAAAGTGTGCATGTATGTCGCGCTGTTGTGCGTGGCTCAGAAGCTGGTTGCAAAGAGTTATTAAAGTATGGTGGATTAGTTATAATAACATCGTACTTCCGTGCACAGCCTTTTACATAATCCTGGAATGAAGTATGAACAACATTAATTCGGTCTTCCCATTTACAGTTATTACAATTCTCAACTGCCTGAGTATAAGCATCACGCTCAATCTCTATAGTATCTATGCTCGTATTTGAACGCTGTGCCACCATCATGGCTATGATACCAGTTCCGGCTCCTACATCAAGCGCATATCCTGCTGATGGCAATTCCGCCCATGCGCCCAACAGAACAGCATCCGTACCCACCTTCATGGCACACTTATTCTGCTTGACAATAAACTGCTTAAATACGAACGAATCTCCCGGCATACAGGGTTTTACGTTGGAAGATAAATTATATATCCCAAATATATATAATTAATCTGATAAATATTGAGTTTCGTCTTGGGTGTATTAATTTGAAAATATGCCAATGGTATAAAAAGCCTTATCTCCCTATAAATCACCATTAAAAACCTATGCATAAATGAACCCTTTACGTCTGCCAAATTTCATTACTTTTGCACCTCTTGAAAATTACCTAGTACAGAATATTTAAAGCGAATAGAAAAATGAAGTTTTTAGTCTGCATCAGCAATGTTCCTGACACCACTACCAAAATTACTTTTACCCCTGACGGTAAAGCACTTAACACTGCTGGGGTTCAGTTTATTATTAATCCTTACGATGAAATGGCTCTTACCCGTGCACTTGAAATTAAAGAAGCACAAGGTAGCGGAACAGTAACTGTTATAAATGTTGGTACCGCCAATACCGAACCTACATTGCGCAAAGCTTTGGCAATAGGAGCTGATGATGCTATACGTGTTAATGCAGAACCAGTTGATGCTCTTTTCGTAGCAAGTGAAATTGCTGCCATAGCTAAGACTGAGAAATATGATGTTATACTTACCGGCCGCGAATCAATTGATTACAACAGCGGACAGGTAATGGGAATTATAGCTGAACTGCTGGGTATTCCTTCAGTAGCGGTTGCTACCAAACTAGATATTAATGGCACCCAAGCCACTTTGGAAAGAGAAATTGACGGAGGAAAAGAAGTTGTAAGTGTATCGTTGCCATTTGCTGCAAGCGCACAAAAAGATATGGCAGAACCACGTATACCTAATATGCGTGGTATTATGAGCGCACGTACAAAGCCATTGAGAGTAATAGAACCTACCATTGCTGATAGACCTACTACTACCCTTTCACATCAGAATCCTCCTGCTAAATCGGCTTGCAAAATGATCGACGCTGAACACCCGGAAGAACTTGTGAAACTATTGCACACTGAAGCTAAAGTAATTTAACCTATTATATATACTTATTATGTCTGTACTTGTATTTGCTGAAAACTGGGAAGGAAAGTTTAAGAAGCCTTCTTTCGAAGCTACAACCTATGCCTCTGAACTGGCTCAGAAAGTGGGCGGAACCGTTACCGCAGTTGTACTTGGTAATGTTGCCGAAGATGAAATAAAGAAATTGGGCGAATATGGTTGCTCTAAAGTATTGAATGTAAACGATAGCAAGCTGACAACCTTTGGTGCCAGCGCTTATACTACAGCAGTTGCTGAAGCAGCTACCAAAGCAGGCGCAAAATACATTGTGTTCTCTTATACTTATTCAGGTAAATCAATTGCACCAAGACTGGCAGCAAGGTTAAAAGCCGGACTAGTTGCCGGGGCTACCACATTACCTGCATCTGCTGAGCCATTTGTAGTAAAGAAAAAATGCTTTTCAGGAAAGGGCTTTGCTGATGTGCAGGTTACTTCTGATATTAAAATAATAGGACTTTCTCCAAATGCTCATCATATAGTATCAAACACAACGGCAGTTATCATAGAAGCCTTTACTCCTTCTATACCTGAAACAGCCTTCGATACAAAAGTTACCGAAGTAAAGAAAACATCAGGTAAGATAGTATTGACCGAAGCCGAACTGGTAGTATCTGCCGGAAGGGGCATGAAAGGCCCTGAAAACTGGGGAATGATAGAAGCACTTGCCGATGCATTGGGCGCAGCAACAGCTTGTTCTAAGCCAGTGGCAGATATGAATTGGAGGCCTCACCATGAACACGTGGGACAAACAGGTATCACCATATCACCTAATCTTTATATAGCTATAGGTATATCAGGTGCCATACAGCATTTGGCTGGTATAAGTTCATCGAAAGTTATTGTTGCTATTAATAGCGATAAGGAAGCTCCATTCTTTAAGATAGCTGATTACGGTATTGTAGGCGATGCCTTCCAGATAGTGCCAAAATTAACTGAAGCAGTCAAGCAGCTTAAGTCTTCTCATTAAACGTATTTTTTGATACCTTCGTAAAAAAGAATTTGTAAGCAAGGACACGTAACCTAAGTATGAAAAAGATAAAGCTCGATATTATTGGCTTATCATACAGCCAGACCCAATCGGGAGCATATGCCCTCATACTGAATGAATCGAAAGGCAAAAGAAGGCTACCTATTATTATTGGCGGTTTCGAAGCACAGGCTATTGCTATAGAAATGGAGAACATGAAGCCAAGCCGACCACTTACACATGACCTGTTCAAGAACTTTGCGGAAACCTTTGAAATACAATTAAAAGAAGTAATTATTTACAACCTGGTAGAAGGCATTTTCTATGCGAAGCTGGTTTGCGCCCGTGATAACAATGAAGTTGAAATTGATGCCCGCACATCTGATGCCATAGCTCTTGCCGTTCGTTTTAACTGCCCTATCTCCACATACGAATTCATCCTTAACTCAGCTGGCATCATAATGGATGAGGAGACAGCCGGAAAAGAAAAAGAGGGTAAAGAAGGCAAAGACAGCATAACAGAACCACTTGCCAAGACAGCAAAAGAAGGAAGCTCGAAAGACCCGAAAGAAGATGAGGATTATAAAAAGAAGTCCTTGGAAGATTTGAGGGAGCTATTGCAAAAAGTACTTGCCCAGGAAGACTACGAAAAGGCCTCGAAAATAAGGGATGAGCTTAACCGCAGAAAGAAATCGTAAGTGGTTATTGTATACTAAGTTGCCCTATACTCCGTTATTCAATATATAACCGCGCATTTTGTCCATAAAAATTCAACACTTCACATTTAAAAAAGGCCTGCTGGCTGTTTGCTTTTTATCAGGAGCATTTCTCTTTTCATGTAAGAAAAATAGCTTGCTCACAAATTCTTCCGCCAAGCTTACTTTTTCACAAAATGCAGTTGAATTTGATACTGTATTTACTACAGTTGGTTCTACTGTTCAGGCATTTCTTGTCCATAATAATCACAACCAACCTATTCAAGTAGCTAGTGTAAAACTAGTGGGCAATTACCTTTCTCCATTCAAAATCAATATCGACGGAACACCGGGTACATCTTTCAGCAATGTTACTATTCCCGCCAATGACAGTATTTATGTTTTTGTAACCGTAACACTTAATCCCAACAATCAAAATAACCCACTTGTTATTGAAGATTCACTGCAGTTTATAACAAATGGTAACACACAATATGTTTACCTGCAAGCATATGGGCAAGATGCATATTTCTATAAGCCAAATGTATTCCCTTCAAACGGACCAGCATATTCCTTTGCCACTTGTAACGATGTCTGGAAGAATGATAAGCCCCATGTGATTTTTGGCTACCTGGCTGTCAATAGTGGTTGTAAACTCACAATGGAGCCCGGAACTAAAGTTTATTTGCATAATAATGCTGTATTATACATTAGTCAGGGAGGAACTTTGAACGTTATTGGTAAGCATGATTCGGAAGTAGTTTTCCAAGGTGATAGGCTTGAGCCAGAATATCAAACTGTACCCGGCCAATGGGGAGAAATATGGTTATCACCGGGAAGCATAAATAATAATATTACCTGGGCCATAATTAAGAATGGCACTATCGGTGTTGAGGCAGATACCTTAGGGAATTCTTCCCCAACTCTTACCATTGATCATACTATTATTAAAAGCATGAGTCAATTTGGATTGCTTGGGCAAGGTTCCTACATAATTGGGAATACAGATCTTATAGCTGACTGTCAATATTTTTGTGTTGACTTGGCAATTGGGGGCAGTTATTCATTTGACCAATGTACGTTTGCAAATTACTGGAGTTACGGACAGCGCCAGACTGCACTTCTGAATATTAATAATTGGTATCAGGACGTAAATGGTAATAACCAGAGCCGCCCAATTACTAAAGCATTTTTTGGTAACTGCATAATTTATGGAAGCCAGCAGGAAGAGGTGGCACTCGATTCGGCACAGGGTGGGGCATTCAACTATTATTTTGAAATATGCGATTTGGCAACCCAACACAATACTTCTAATAGCTTTCATTATAGCAGTTCAACCTTTGTTAATCAAAATCCAGGGTTCAATAATCCAAGTGTAGATAATTATAATATCCCAACCGGGCTACCTATTGATGGTGCCGGGAATGATAGTATTGGATATAACCTAAAATATGTAACTGACCTTAATGGTGCTACCAGACCAAGTTCTCCTTATGATTTAGGGGCATACATTGCCCAGTAGTCTTTACCTCTCTATTTTAACATTTGCCAGTTTCTATTATCTTTGGAATTAACTCTTAACCAGAGTATTTAAATAATTCATGAGGCATTATTACTTACCCATTTTATTTCTTTTCACTTCATTGCTTTTGCTTTGTGGTAGGGCCTCGGCCCAAAGTAAAACAGATAGCCTATACACAGTTTATAAAACTGCACATAACGATTCGACACGTATATGGGCCTTATTAGCTATGACTGATTATCTGTATACCCAGAAACCTGATAGTGCAAAAAAACTTTGGGAAAAGGCATTAAGTCTTGCAACTATGGCCGTAACTCATGATTCTGCTTTTCCCGTAAATGAATTCTTATCGAGGCGCTTATTAAACTTAAAGGCGGATGCCTTGGGTGGCTTAGGGTATATAAACTATGTAACAGATAATCCGGCAAAAGGCCTGGAATATACCCTCAAGTCTCTTAAGATAATGGAGGTCATAGGAAGCAAATCAGCCCTTGCACAATCATATAACAACCTAGGGTATATGTACGAAGAGCAGGGCGATTTGTATACCAGCATACAGTATTACGACAAATCACTTGCTTTAAGAAAGGTATTAAATGATATGAAAGGCTTGTCCAATGTTACAAACAATATTGGATTAGCATACGAACAGCTAGGCGATACAAACAAAGCCTTGCAGTATTATGTTGAGGCTTATCAGATAAGGCTAAAAATTAAGGATGTAAAAGGCATAGCTACTTCTTTAAACAACATAGCAACAATAAATAATAGAACCGGACACACTGATACAGCAATAAAATATTACAGAGAAAGCCTGGTATATGCCATGCAAACCAAAAATCAGGATGAAGAAGCATTGGTGATGGATAACCTTGCGTCTTGTTTTGGTAAGAAAAATCAATTGGACTCAGCATTCCTTTATGCCCGCAATAGTTTTGCCCGGTATAAGTCCCTTAACGACAAAGAAGGCATGACTTATTCAATGGGTTATATGAGCAGATTCTTTGTGCAGGAAAAGAAATTAGACAGCGCTACAAAATACATTGAGGTTGCTATGTCAAATGCAAAGCAATTAAAGTACCGAAGCCTTATTAAGGAGTTAGCATTTGATTATAGTAAGCTTGATGAATTAAAAAAGGATTACAAAGGCGCTTATGAAATGTATGTACTTTATAAAGAAATGTCGGACAGTATTACAACTAAGAAGGCAGAAAAAGAGGCAATACATACCCAGTTAAAATACGAATTTGAAAAGAGAGAACTGGAACAAAAAGAGCAGCAGAAACAGGAACAGATAACTCATAAAGAGGAGTTAAAAAGACAACACATTATAATATGGTCGGTAACTGCAGGATTAGTATTGCTGGCCATTTTCTTTTTTGTGTTGGCAACTCGTTTTCGAATAATACGTGAGCAGAAAAAAGTAATAGAAGAGCAGAAAATAATTGTGGAAGAAAAGAACAAGGATATGACTGATTCTATACAGTACGCCAGTAGGATACAGCAAACCATCCTTCCATCAATGGAACATTTTCATTCTCTTTTTCCCGACTCATTTGTGTTTTGGAAACCTAAGGATATTGTAAGCGGTGATTTTTTCTGGATAACAACTCACAAGGGTTATAAATTCCTAGTTGCCGCAGATTGCACAGGGCATGGAGTTCCGGGTGCACTTATGAGCATGATAGGAGCTGAACTGTTTAATGAAGCTATTAATATCAAAGGGCTTGTTACTCCTTCTGAAATTTTGAACGAAGTGCGTTCGGGTATTATATCTGCATTGAAACAACGTGGTGACCTAGGGGAACAAAAAGATGGAATGGATGCAGCGCTTTGCGTATTTGAAAAAGCAGAAGGCAGGCAAACCATAGAATTCGCTGGAGCGAATAACCCATTGTGGATAGTAAGAAGTGCCCCTGCCGCCGATATTTGCTTTACTGAAATACTCCCCAATAAACAACCAATTGGCATACATGGTGCAGCTATTGAACCATTTACCGAACATGGCATTGTACTTGAAAAAGGAGATATACTCTATATCTTTTCCGATGGTTTTGCTGACCAGTTTGGTGGGCCAAAAGGCAAAAAATTCAAGTATAACCAATTGCGTGATATAGTTATTGGGCTCCGCAATACGCCTATGCCGGAACAAGGGAAGATATTAGAAAAGACTTTTGAAGATTGGAAAGGTAGCCTTGAGCAATTAGATGACGTTCTTGTTATCGGGGTAAGGGTTTAAAACTGCTAATGAATAGGCTGTAGCTAATGATTCGCAATATATGCCTTAACCCTGTCTGCAACATTTGTGCGGATATTCATATAGAAAAAGCTATAATCGTAAATATGATAGCTTCCGAATAAAGGGAAATAACCACTCGATTTAGGAGAATTTATCCATAACGCCCCGTTTCGGCAAGCGGCACCCATTTCATGTTCTGTAACTCCGTTAAATTTATAGTTCACGCTACCAGTATTATAAACTGCATCAACATAATTACTGTCTTCCTTCCAGCTTAGCGGGTTTATACAAACACCTTTAAAGTATTCACCCATCCTTCCTGATAAGCCACCCCACTTTACGGTGTTCCAACTTATGTAGCAACCCGTTTGGGTTGCTGAATCACAAGGCTTAAGGGTCTTTAATGAATCCTTAAACACATGAGTACCTATAAGGTAAGCAGCCACCAGTTGTTGCTTTAGCGCAGTGGTATCAAAAAACTCTTTTATTAACTTATAGGCATGCAGCCCACCCTGGCTATGCCCAGCAATAATTACCGGCCTACCCTTATTATAGTTCTTCATATAATAAAGGAATGCCTTCCTCACATCACTATATGCCAGATTCAATGCCTTTTGCCCATCCCCATTTTTATCCACAAAGGAGGATAATATTGCCTGCCTATAACGTGGTGCAAAGATCCTGCACGAGCCATTAAACACACTAGCCTGTCCGCGGATACTTGTATTTTCTATACGCTTATTTAACGATTCATTCTGAATATCAGCATTCCACTCATCCGTCCTGAAATCGAGTGTTGGATAGATAAAAAAAACATCCACCTGAGCTGTTGCCTGTTCATTTTTTAAACCTGAACCGGGAGGCACGGTATCAGCCTCACTATGCATCCATGGCAAAGCTATCCATGCTTCCTTTTTGCTATAATCAGGCTCCTGTGGTGCAACATGCTCATCAAACCCTTTCCAAGGCTTAAAGCAACCAGCTAAAAGTGCTATACAGGTAAAACTTAAAATTATTCTCGCTTTCATGAACCTTTTCACTTTGCAAATGTATTCATCTATAGTAGAAGTACTAATGACCATAGAAAAGTATAGTATTATATCACTTGTCAACTTGCCCCAACTATTGATTTTTTTATACATTTGTCATCATTGAATTGTCAACCTTTAATAAAACTGATATGATAGTAACAAAAATTGATGAAAAAATTGAGCAATACAGTTTGCTCAAGCACCCATTTTACCAAGCCTGGTCAGCAGGAACCCTTACCCAGGAATCACTTCGTGGGTATGTAAAGGAATATTTTCACCTTGTGAAAGCAGTTCCTACTATGGTTGAAAAAATATATGCTGCAACCCCGACCGAAGAAATTAAAAGGAACCTTGAAGAAGAAAAAAGCCACGTTGCATTATGGGAGCAATTTGCAGTAGGCATGGGTGTTTCTTTAGAAGAACTTCACGGCTATACCCCATCTGACAAAACAGTTGAAGCTGTAAATAAGATGGTTGCTCTTATGGAAAATTCTGTTGATGGCGCTGCAGCAATGTATGCATACGAAGCAGAAATACCAAACATTAGCCGTTCTAAACTAGATGGTCTTAAGGCTTTCTATGGTGTTGATGATGCAAAAACAGTTGAATATTTCAACGAACACGAAATTGCTGACGTATATCACAGGGAAGTATGGAAATCCTTAATGTCTGAGTTTTCTGAGAAAGACCAGTCACTTGCTTTAACTAGTGCTATTGAGTGCTTAAAGGCTCAAAACAGAGTATTGGATGCCGTTTGTGACAAATATTTAACACCCGCAATGTGCTAATACAATGGCAACAAAAGAAGTAAAATCAAGCGGGCCTAACATGCATTTTGCCTTTGGCAAAAAGAACTATACGTATCTTATAGTAGGTATAGTATTACTCATTATTGGGTTTATATCGTTAGCAGGCGGTGGCAGTACAGACCCGAATCAATTCAACGGTGATGAACTGTTTTCTACACGCAGAATGGTATTTGCCCCTATAGTGCTTATGCTCGGGTATATTGTGGTGGCGATTGCTATACTCACTAAACCTCAGGAAAAAGAAGAAGCTCCGACTGAAGAATAGGGAAAGATAAGTTTTATATAAAAAGGTGGCTCATAAGGCCACCCTTTTTATTTCCTATGGTACATTACCATCCAATAATACTTAAGACTTATAAATTTTATCTTTTCTGCCTTCCCTTCTAGAACCTTTTTGAAAGTTTCTTCGGTAGGGAAGTTTTTAATCACAGAATAGGTATCTCCGTTTTCCAATACTCTTGCCTGGTAAGTATTCCCATGCTCATCGGTTGATGATAAAGGGCTGCTGCTGCCTTCGGTATAGTTATTATCAACAAACACAACAATGCCACCTGGCTTAACAAAATTATTAACGGTATCGATAAACTTATCTAGTTCTTGTATTTTAATGTGCGACCAGATGAACCCGCCAAAAAGGCTTTCCGCTTCTGTAGATTCATACGTAAACATATCTGCTACTTTGAATGTAACATTTGCTTTTTCATAGGTTTTGGATCTTGCTATTTCAATCACCGGCTCATTAATATCAGTAGAATGAACCGATGCTGCTACTTTTGCAATACGTTCTGTCCAATAGCCTGTACCACATGCTATCTCCAGTACTTCTTTACCGGGAAATATATTCTGAAACAAAGTGGTCAAATCACCTATCTCGCCCTGCCGCTCAGGCTTATCATAAATTTTTTCGTATTCTTTAGCCCTTGCTGCGTAATATGCGACAATATCTGTATTCAACTATATAATCTTACTTTATTAA
>DATHOD010000080.1:0-3184 GCA_035485295.1 Bacteroidia bacterium | reverse complement strand
ACAATAAAAAAGGAACTGCCAAAGAATATTATTATCGTAGAAACTGCCAGGAAACCAGTGAATGGTATTGTTTTCCAACTGCAAACGATTAATGGCATATTGCTTATATATTTGAATAATGAAAACAAACGTAGTATTTATAGTCACGCTTCTTCTCTCTATCTATTTATTAGGGCAGACTCAAGTATCAACATTTGTTATTAAACCAAAACCCGTTGACTTAAACAATAAAACATTTGTAATCAAACTAGTTCAGACTAAAGGGGCTATCGGACAAAGAAAGTGGAACTGGGATAAGGATGAAATCGTATTCAAAAATAATATGCTTACATCCAAGCTAATGAACTCACGAGAAAAATTTCCTGCTGCTGCTTATACAATTAGTATTGATTCAACTACCAATGAAAATACCATAAAATTTAAAATGACTTCAAAAAACTCATATTCATTTAAGGCGACAATTGAATTAGATGGAACAATAACAGGTAATTATATTGTAGGCACAGCAATATGGATAAGTAGGGCTGGAACTTATTATTATTCCTTTTCAGGTACATTAAAACAATAAGATATACTCATGAGCTAAAAACAATTTCTTAATTACTCACCGGCTTACTGTTCTTATCCATCATCCTTTTCATTTGAGGGATGTTAGACATCTCGGTACAGGTTTTATCGCATAAAAGAGAATCCTTGGCAACCAGAAATAGCCAGTTAGCTATCATTGCGTTTTGTACTGCAGTATCTTCCTTTATTATATCACGGCCTATTACAGTACGCATAAGCGTACAACTACCTTTCATCAAATCTCTCGATGCATCGGTAGTCGTAAGGTAGTTGATCATTTGCTCCGACATACCATGGTCAGCGCTAATAGATTTCATAATACTCTGGCGCATATCATCATCTTTCAACAATTGATCTGCTGTAGGTTTGCGTGTACACGATGCAAGAAAAACAAGTCCTGCAAAGAATAGAGTTTTACAAAGTATTTTCATGACAAGGGGTTTTAGTTTTTGCTAATACAAAGATATATCCAAAAGGAGGGCATCTGGCTGACTGCAATAAGAAAAATGGGTGATATTAATCATGCTACGCCCTCCTCCTTGCCTTCTCCCTTAGGTGAAGGTGCTTTTTCCCTCTCCAAAGGGAGAGGGTTTGGGGTGAGGGCTGCTACAAATTTTAGCAAATATTAAATCTTCTACACTCTATGAATATTAGAGAATAAGGGTGCGACTAAAATCACTAACTTTGGGGATATGGACTTCGAACTTACATCAGAATTTTCTCCTACGGGGGATCAGCCACAGGCAATTGAACAATTAGTACGCGGGCTTGAAAAGGGTACTAAGAACCAGATATTGCTTGGTGTTACCGGCTCGGGTAAAACATTCAGCATTGCAAATGTTATAAAGGAATCGAAGAGGCCAACGCTTGTACTGAGCCATAACAAAACCCTGGCTGCCCAGTTATATGGGGAGTTCAAGCAATTCTTCCCAAGGAATGCAGTAGAGTATTTTGTATCGTATTACGATTACTACCAGCCTGAGGCATACCTGCCGACAACGAATACATATATAGAAAAAGATCTTTCTATAAATGAGGAAATAGAGAAACTGCGATTGAGTGCTACCTCTGCCCTACTTTCGGGAAGGCGAGATATAGTAGTAGTTTCATCGGTATCGTGTATATATGGTATTGGTAATCCTACCGAGTTTGAGAAGAACGTAATACCCCTGCAAAAAGGACAAAAGATAAGCCGCAATAAATTGCTCAACCAATTGGTAACATCGCTCTATTCACGTACTGAAGGTGATTTTAACCGTGGTAACTTTAGGGTGAAAGGTGATACAGTAGATATTTACCTCGCTTACGCTGACTATGCTCTGCGTGTGCGTTTCCTTGGCAATGAAATTGAAGAAATGGAAACCTTCGAAGGTGCATCGGGTAGGAAAATGGATACCGTTGATGCTACCAAAGTATATCCTGCAAACATATTCGTTACTTCTCCGGATACTATGAGCCATGCATTGGAGCATATCCAAAAAGATATGGAAGAGCATGTAAAATATTTTGAAAGCATACATAAAGATGAAGAGGCTGACCGTGTTCGAAAGCGCGTAAACTATGACCTTGAGATGATGCGTGAACTGGGATACTGCTCGGGCATTGAGAACTACTCCCGCTACTTCGATGGTAGAGTTGCAGGTGCAAGGCCTTTCTGTTTGTTAGATTATTTTCCAAAAGATTATTTGATGGTGATTGACGAGAGCCATGTTACATTGCCGCAGATACGTGGTATGTATGCCGGCGACCGTTCCCGTAAAACCACATTGGTTGATTATGGTTTCCGCTTGCCTTCAGCGCTTGACAACAGGCCCTTGAAGTTTAACGAATTTGAAAGCATGCAGAACCAGGTGATATATATGAGTGCCACACCTGCTGAGTTTGAATTAGAAGCCTGTGAAGGTATTGTAGTGGAACAGCTTATTCGTCCAACCGGATTGCTTGACCCTATTATAGAAGTACGCCCTACGCTTAACCAAATAGATGACCTGTTGGAAGAGATGCGCAAAGTGATAGAGAAAGATGAGCGTGTTATTATTACCACACTCACCAAGCGCATGGCAGAAGAATTGACAAAGTATCTTTCTAAATTAGATATACGCTGCCGCTATGTCCACTCTGATATTGACACATTAGAAAGAGTTGAGATATTACGTGACTTACGTTTAGGATTATTCGATGTGCTGATTGGTGTAAACCTTTTGCGGGAAGGTATCGACTTGCCTGAGGTATCTCTGCTCGCGGTGCTCGATGCAGATAAAGAAGGCTTCCTACGTTCGGAGCGTTCACTTACCCAGATAGTGGGCCGTGTGGCACGTAATTCAAATGGACGCGTAATTATGTATGGCGATTCCATAACAGGATCTATGCAGCGCACAATGGATGAAACACAGCGCCGCAGGAAGAAACAGATTGCGTACAACTTCGCACATAACATTACACCTATAACCATAACCAAGTCGAAAGAGGCTATTATGGAACAAGCGGGAATACTGGATGCACCTACCTGGCTTGCTAATGCCAAAGTATATATTGAGAATAAAGGTGTGAGCAAAGCCGCCGAAGCCGAAGCACAATATGCAACCGTACCGGCCCTTGAGGACAAGGCTAAAAAGCT
>DATHOD010000079.1:0-11823 GCA_035485295.1 Bacteroidia bacterium | reverse complement strand
AACCCGCATCATCAACTCCGCTTTCATCTATTGAATTAGCAAAGATTATTGCCAAGACGAATCTACCGGCAGGTGCATTTTCAGTTTTGCCAATGGACAGAAAGAATGGCAATAAAATGGTAACAGATGAAAGATTCAGTGTGCTATCATTTACCGGTTCTGCTGAGGTAGGATGGGAAATGAAAAAGAATGCAGGCAAGAAAAAAGTATTGCTTGAACTCGGTGGAAATGCCGCTGTTATTATTTCAGATGATGCCGATATAGATGAGGTTTGCAAAAAGAGTGTTGTGGCTGGATTCTCTTATTCAGGGCAGATATGCATTCATGCGCAGCGGTTTTATATACATGAGAAAGTAATGGATAAATTCACTTCTGCATTTGTAAAAGCAGTAAAGGAATTAAAATCCGGAGACCCTAAAGATGCTGAAACAGATGTATCAGTTATGATTGATCAGGCTAATGCCGATAGGGTAGAGGTTTGGGTGAATGAGGCAGTTGATAAAGGTGCAAAAGTGTTATGCGGTGGCAAAAAGGATGGTAGCTTCTACGAGCCAACAATTATTACTAATGCAAGTGGTGACATGAAAGTATATTCCGAAGAAGTATTTGGCCCAGTGGTTACGATAGATACTTTTTCAACAATGGAAGAAGCAGTTGCTAAAGTCAATGATTCAAAATTTGGTTTGCAGGCAGGTGTGTTTACTAACTCACAAAAAGATTTAGACTATGCATTCAACAACTTGCAAGTAGGTGGAGTAATTCTAAACGATATGCCAACCTTTCGTGCTGATCACATGCCATACGGCGGTGTAAAAGATTCTGGTTTTGGAAGAGAGGGTGTGCGTTATGCTATGCTCGAAATGATGGAGCCCCGCATTTTAGTTAAGTAATTCCTTTATAGGTTTTACCTGCGATAACCCATGAAACAAATATTCTTCTTTCGTGCTGATCTTGGTACAAAGGTATCGTGTTCTAATCTTTTTCTGCTTCACAAATTTCTGACTGTCCCCTGTTTCAAATATAGCCTGTAATGGCAGGTCTTCAAGTAATAAGAGGTCAGTAGACTTGGTATTGTATTTATTCAATATTCTGAAAAGCCTTGAATCATTACAAACGGATGCAGCTGGGTCACGTATGTAATTGTTTAATGCCGTAATAATGTCCTGGGGAAAAATAGTTTCATTCAGAAAGTGCTTTAGCAATATCCGATACTCCTGTTTCCACTCACTCCCGTGTGATTGTATCCTGTCGCCAAATTTTTTCCATGCGCTCAGGTGGGCAATTTCATGAACGAGTGTAATTAAAAAAGCATACTTGTTCAGATCGTGGTTGATCGTTATCTGGTGATTCTGTCCTTTAACCGGCGGCCTGTAATCACCATACTTTGATGCCCTTGCTTTCTTTATCTTTAATTTGAAATCAAAAGCATATATCCATTCTGCAATAGTATCTACAGCTGGTTCAGGTATATATTTCTTAAGAATAATCTTATTTCTCTCTACTTGTATCACAATGCAAAATTAGAGCAAAATTTCGTTATTTTTGGTTAGTATATTTTAAGTAAATGAAAAATAACCCCATCCGTACTGTAATCTCCATTCTATTAACAAGTGCGTGTATTGCTTTCATTATACTCAATAATCGCATTGCGGCATCAGCGTGTGGTATAGGTGCATACCTTACTGCGCTGCTCACAACCAAGTTCGCTACCCGAAAGTGGCAGATATATTTTCTTTTTTTAGTTGCACTGATAAGTGGTTATGCAATGTCTGCCAAAGAAGGCATTCCCTTTATAGCATTGAGTCTATTAAGTATGGCAATGATGCCTGGAATGAGAACTCTTCTCTTTCAACAAATTTCCGATACCAAAGTAGGCTGGCTTGAATCTGCTTTGTGTCTGTTGGGAATTGCATTTTATGTTGTAGGTAATTTGTATAATGCGAATGGATGGGTAGGATGGGCATTCCCTGCGCCTGCAATTGTATTCGGTGCTTTTATGGCAACAGGTTTCAAGCAAGACCGAAATTCTTTTGCGAGAGAAATGCGTAAGTATAATATTGAACTGGGTAAGCCAGCCCCGGTATTTACATTACCCGACGAGGAAAATAATCAGGTAAGCCTGTCAGAATATAAAGGTAATAGGCACGTATTGCTCATATTTGTGCGTGGCGATTGGTGCCCGACATGCCATATTATGTTAAGGGCTTATGAAAAACACAAAGACAGGTTCGCAGAAAAAAACATAATGCTTCTGGCAATCGGACCCGATTCTGTGGGCGTTAATCGTGAAATGGTAATACGCCTGGGGCTTGATTATAAATTATTATGCGATAGTAAGGCGCAAGCTGCTAAAGCATACGGAATGATGTTCCAGGCAAACAACTATGAAACTAAATTTGCTGAAGGGGTGCCATTACCTGCATCCTTTTTAGTAGATATAAACGGCACCTTATTATATACTTCCGACCCTCATAAACCCGGTGCAATTCTTACGCCGGATACCATATTCCCGGTTATCGAGAAGCTAGGCACTACTGCCTGATATTTTCTTTTCCGTTTTGTTTTCTTCCTGCAAATCCATATATTTGATATAGTAAACTATGTACAATTGAGAAAAATACTTTTCGGAGTTTTTTTATTTCTAATAAGCGTTAGTTCCATGCCTATGCTCAGCGCACAGAATGTCTGGGAGCAAAGAGCTAATTATACCGGTGGCAACTATACAGGAACTTGTGCATTTTCAATTGGAACTACTGGATATATAATTACCGGTAATAATACAGCAGTAAATAATTATGTGTATGCATGGAGCCAGTCTTTAAATACCTGGGCTGAGAAAGATACCTTCCCCGGTGGCAGAAGGACAGGTGCTTCGGCAGTTTCAATGTTTGGTAAAGGATATTTAGTTGGCGGTGAGCACCCAAGTAATTGTTTCCTGCACCCTACACATGGAGGAGTTTGCGGTGGTGTATTCTATAATGATATTTGGAGGTATGCACCCGATTCTGATAAATGGACTGCTTTAGCTGCTTTTCCCGGTACAGGTAGAGATTATGGTGTTGCAGTGGCTGACTCACTTGATTCAATGATATATTATGGCACCGGTAATAATGGTAGTGTATTTTTCCTTCGCGACTGGTGGGGGTATAGAATATCTACAAATACATGGATTCAACTCGATTCGTTTCCTTTCCCGAGAAATAACGCCATTGGTTTTTTTGTAAATGGTGGAGTATATGTTGGCACGGGAGATAATAATGATGGTAAAGGAAACGCTACCGCAGATTTATGGAAGTATGATGTGAATTCTGATACATGGACTCAGGTTTCAAGTATTACGGGTAATGCCATTCGTAGGGAAGCAGCAGCTTTTGTAATTGGGAATGTGGCATACGTTGGCTTGGGTGCGGCAAATACATCTACAACCTTAAACGATTTGTGGATGTATGACCCTGTGAAAGATAGCTGGACAGCAGAACCAAACTATCCAGCCGGTACCTTATGCTCTGCTTCGACCTTTACTATTGGCAATACGGGATACGTTGGAACCGGAATGTATAATGATATATATGATACTTCTGCTTTTTGGGAATTTACCCCAGCCGATTCTGTTACCGGCATAAATACAATAACTGTTTCAAATGCAGTTAATCTATATCCCAATCCGTCCAATGGTGTTTTCACTATTGAGTCGTCAGTCGTTAGTCGTCAGTCTATAGTTGAAATTTATAATGTATTAGGTGAGAAAGTCTTCTCCCAATACTCAATACCCAATACTCAATACTCTATTGATTTATCGGGCCAACCTTCCGGAATTTATTTCTACCAGATTATTTCAGGAGGCAAAACGGCCTACGCTGGTAAGTTTGTAATAGAGAAATAACCTCTTATTATCTTAATGGCTTGTTGCGTAAAACGCAATCGTAGACAGCTCTAGCTATTTTCGCAATCACCAAGTCTCTGGAAGCATCATTAGCTTTTGCATCAGATACAAATGCAGCCATGATGATATGCTTGCCATTTGGCAAAGTAATAATACCTACGTCATTTGTTGCTGCCGCAACGCTATCCGTATTTGTTCCCGATGTGCCCGATTTATGCGCTACTGTGGTCCCTTCAGGCAATAGGCCTTTTAATCTTTTAGGTGAAGTAACGGTCTCTTCCATTATTTTAACCAATAAGGTAGTGCTTGATTTGGAAAGATATTTCCCTGCATAAAAACCATTTAACAAGTGCATCATTTCGTTTGGCTCGCACCAATTTTTGTATTGTATATCCCATGCTGAATGCATCTGTGCTTCAGTAAATTCAATAGCAATTCCCTTTATTCCAAGGCTATGCATATAATTCTCAACATATTTTGGTCCACCCAAAACTTCCAGTAAAACGTCACAAGCTACATTATCACTCTGCGATACCACATAACTTAACAAATCTCTTATACTAATATCTACATTCCCATTCGGGTATTTATCCCTAAGCGGACTCCATGTTTTTGGAATCATATCTTCTTTCTTCAGATGTATTTTTTTGTCTAAAGAAAGTTTGCCGCTATCTACTTTGTTTAAAATTGCCATTGCAATAGGGAACTTAAATACACTCTGCATGGGTAGATGGGCTTTGCCATTAAGAGTAAGTGTATCGCCGGTTTCAATGTTCATTATTGAGACTCCAACAATCCCCTTTGCCGATTTGGCTATCTGTTCAATCCTGGTGCGTAGTGAATCCTGAGCAATACAGAAATGAGTAAGGAAAACAAAAGCAAGTATTGAAAACTTCTTCACCGGATTTATTTCAGTGCAATCTTTAACGCTTCCTTAAACGCTTTTATTGTTGTCTCAATATCCTTATCGGTATGCGCTGCAGAAACAAACCCAACCTCATAACCCGAAGGGCCAAGATACACGCCACGTTCCAGTAATGCTGCATGAAGTTTTTTGAATTTCTCCATGCTCTTAGGGTCTATCTGCGATGAATCAGTAATAGCTTTTCTATGTGTGAAGGCAGGCCAGAATATAGAACCTATGCGGAAGATGCGAAAATCGTCATCAGATAATATATCTTCCATAATCCCATCCACTAACTGCTTAGCCTTTTTCTCAAGGTTCTCATAGAACTTAGGCTTCAGGCACTCAGTAAGCTGAGCTATGCCACCCGCCATTGCAACGGGATTACCCGATAATGTTCCGGCCTGATAAACATTTCCATCGGGAGCAATATGTTGCATTATCTCATGCCTTGCCGCATATGCACCAACAGGTAAGCCACCGCCAATTACCTTACCATAAGTAACAATATCAGGCTGAATATCATAGTAACCCGAGGCTCCTGTAAATCCAATACGAAAGCCCGAGATTACTTCATCAAAGATTAATAGAGCGCCCTTAGTTCCGCATATATCACTCAGGAATTCCAGGTAAGGACGGTTCTGCAATAGCAAGCCATTATTCGCAGGAACAGGTTCTATTATAATACAAGCAATATCATTTTTGTAAGTTGTAAAGGCCTGTTTTACTGCTTTCTCATCATTCAATGGAAGTACTATTGTTTCTCTGGCAAATGCTTCCGGTATTCCTGCTGAAGAAGAGAGGTCGAAAGTAGCGAGCCCTGAACCTGCTTTTACAAGCAATGAATCGGCATGGCCGTGATAGCAGCCATCGAACTTTATTATCTTATTTCGTTTTGTATAACCTCTTGCCAAACGTATTGCTGACATTACAGCTTCGGTACCTGAGCTTACAAAACGTATTTTTTCTATATGCGGGTTATTGCCCAATATTAACTCAGCCAATTCATTTTCTAAACGGGTTGGTGCACCAAAAGACATACCACTATCGACAGCCTTTTTTACTTTGGCAGTTACGTTTGGGTTGCTATGTCCTAATATCAATGGTCCCCATGAGCAGCAGTAGTCAATAAATTCATTGCCATCGGCATCCCATATATGAGATCCTTTGCCTTTTTCAATAAATAAAGGGGTTCCGCCAACCGATTTAAAGGCCCTGACAGGGGAATTCACTCCACCTGGGAAATATGATTTTGCTTTTTCGAAGAGTTTTTCTGATTCTTTGCGTTTTAACATAGTCTATATATTTACTTACATTTACAATTCAAAAATACAAATAAACATGACCCTACTAAAGTATATAACCAGCCACTCGAATAAAGATAATATTGTGCTTATTGGCTCCAATAAATCTGATTTTTCAAAGCATGGCCTTTCGGCAGAAGAGCTTGCATTTGTAAAAAAGCAGGTTGCAGCCGATGAACATATCATATCGGTAAATCAATATAGCCGCCGTGTAATAATATATATAGGCGACAGTAAGAAGGAAGCCTATTTAACTCTTGAAGCATACCGCAAAGCCGGTAACAAAGTGTGCGGTGCAGTGAATGGAGCGAAAATTGAAACAATAACTATTGTTGACCTTATCGGCAATGCAGAGAACACATTAGCATTTGCAGAAGGAATGGCATTGGGCAATTACCAGTTTATACAGTATAGGCAAGATATTAATAAGGTAATGAACAAGCTTAAAAATATCAATATAGAGAGTAAGAAAGTTAAAGCAGAAGATATAAGCCGTTTGCAGATTGTTATAGATGCAACCAACAAAGCCCGCACCTTAGTTAACGAACCCGTAAATCACTTAAATGCGGTTCAGTTGGCTAAGGAATTTGAAAAGATGGGCAAGGAAGCAGGATTTAAAGTTGAGGTATTTAATAAGGCAAGGATAGTATCTGAAAAAATGGGCGGATTGCTTTCTGTGAATTTAGGAAGTATTGATCCACCTACATTTACTATAATGGAGTATAAGCCTAAGAACGCAAAAAATAAAAAGCCTTATGTATTAGTTGGTAAAGGAGTAGTGTATGATACCGGTGGATTGAGCCTTAAGCCAACCGCTAATTCAATGGATGAAATGAAATGCGATATGGCAGGTGGTGCAGCAGTGGGTTGTACCATGTATGCCATTGCAAAAGCAAAATTGCCTGTGCATGTAATAGGACTTGTACCAGCAACCGATAACCGCCCGGGGATGAATGCTTATGTACCGGGAGATATACTTACTATGTTCAACGGAATGACAGTTGAAATGTTAAATGCTGATGCTGAAGGCAGATTGATTTTAGCCGATGCACTTAGCTATGCTGAACGTTATAACCCTGAATTAACTATTGATCTGGCTACACTTACCGGAGCGGCTGCAGCAGCTATTGGTAAATACGGAATTGTATCTATGGGTACGGCGGGTAAGAAAGCAACCGATGCACTTAAAAAGAGCGGAGAACAAGTATTTGAACGCCTGGTGGAATTTCCTTTTTGGGATGAGTACGCTGACCTATTGAAAACTGAAATAGCAGATATGAAAAATATTGGCGGACCGGTTGCCGGAGCCATTACTGCAGGAAAATTTTTAGAGAAATTTACCAAATACCCATATATACACTTAGACATTGCCGGCCCTGCATTTATTAATGCTCCTTATGACTATAAACCAAAGGGCGGCACAGGAGTAGGAGTAAGGCTATTGTTTGACTTTTTGAGTAATGTGAAGGGGTGAAACACTATTTAGTTTTATTCCCGTTCTCATTATAGTATTTAGTAATACCTTTTACTCCCTTATTATAAATGGTTTCAGACTTAACTTTACCATTATCATAATATTCCTTGGCTATACCATCTTCTAAGCCATTAGTATAGGATGCTTGCCAGTTTAACACTCCATTTGGATAATATAATTTAGCAACACCATTAATTTTACCATTAGCGTAAGGTAGCTCGCCAGATATTGTACCATTCTCATAATAGCTTTTCCTCATTCCATTTTTTTTACCGTTTTTGTATGGTATAGTAGCAACCAAACTCCCATTTTTGGAATACTCCCGCACGATTCCAGAGGGTTTTCCATGTTTATAAATAGTAAGAAAATAGTTGTCTGCATTTGTATCTGTTGTATATCTGTAGCTATTCTTCCAGCTCCCATGTATATGTAAACCATTCTTATAATCATCAATGGTTGAAATATCACCGTTGTTATAATGAAGAGTAGAGTTGGTTGTAATTGAAGACTTTTCTGTATCGATTTTATAATCAAACTTATATGATTCCCAATATTCAAGCCATTTACCCTCCTTCATGGTATCTCTTAATAGATTTTTGGCTTCTGCTTTATTAGTAAAACCACTATCGGGGGAATCTTGCCCAAAAGCAGTAAAAGTAAATGCAAGGGATAGTAGTAGAATTATAGAAAACCTCATAATTTTTAAAGATTGAGTATCATTTTGCAAATAAAATGCCGAGACTTTAATCTATCCCTGATTTTTGTTCTTTTGTTCAATCCAGACGGTTAGGCGTTTGCTATTGGTTAGCATCAAATATCCAAGAACTAGTTTGCAGATATAGTAAATCATCCATCCAAAACCTACATGCTTTATAACGGATCCTGTTTGCATTGATTGAAAATCGTCTACAATTTCCTTGATCAGTGTAGGTATGGAATCAATAAATAATAATCCACCAAGAACGATTATTGCTATTTGTATTACCGCCATACTATCGACCTTTATGTCAATTATGTCTTGGCCAAAATGTTTGTCCAATGAAAGTTTATCAATTATCCAAGTACTTTTAAATAGGAAAAGCCTTATAATGAAAAAATAAAGCGCAAATGTTCCTATTGCAATTAGTGCAAATTCTATAAAATTCTCTGCATTCCACCTGAAGGGAATACCAGCCTCCAGATTGGGGATAACAACTATCATACCTATAATCAAGTTAAGACCAAATAGTTTCAATACAATTATAAAGAGTGTTCGTGGAGTCATTGTTTATTAGTGTATTATTTAATTCATTACTTCTTTTCCGGTACCGGCGATTTTGCAATTAGTGCTATTGCATCCACCAATCTGTCAAGGTCGCTAATAGAACTATATATGCTTGGTGTTACCCTAACACTATTCAGCTTTTCATAAACTATAGCAGTGGCAAATATTTTTTTATCCTCAAATAATTTGCTGGTAATAGCATCTGCTTTCCAGCCGTCAATAGAGAAGTTAGCAATGGCGCAAGAGAATTGCGGCAGCAATGAAGTCTCTATTTTAACATTGCTTAAGCCTAATGCTTTTACCTTATTGCACCAATAATCTTTCAGATAGCGTAATCTTGCTTCTTTGCGTTGTGAGCCTATTATCTGGTGAAAGTTAATAGCATCACCTATTGCCATTTCCGAAGCCATATTGCGTGTGCCTATGCTTTCAAACTTGCGTATATCTCCACCATCAGGCTCAACTGCCGAGAGCAATGCCCATACATTTTTTATTTTGTCTTTCTTTATATACATCATGCCACTTCCAAAAGGCGCATTCAACCACTTGTGTAATGATGTTGCAAAATAATCTGCACCAGTATCGGGTATCTTATAATCGAAATGCGCAAAGCTGTGCGCACCATCTACAATTACCTCGCAGCCTTTGGCATGTGCTATATCTGCAATAGCTTTCGATGGCATTATCTGGCCCATCCAGTTTATAATATGGGTAATATGAACGATCTTGGTCTTTTCGGTTATTGCATTCTTGTATGCTGTTATCAGTTCCTGTTCATTCTCGCAAGGCAGGTTCAAGTCAACCCACACTAATTTTATTCCATCTCTCTTTTCACGTTGCTTCCATGCATTCATCATATTTGGGTAGTCGTACTTGCAAAGCACTACTTCATCACCAGCTTTCAGGTTCAAGCCGAATATAATAGTGTTAAGACCTTCTGTAGTATTACGGTTAATGGCAATTTCTTCTGCACTAACTCCTGCCATATCAGCTAACTGTGACCTTAGCGGTTCACGCCCCTGGTCAATTATTCTCCACATATAATAAGATGGCCCTTCGTTAGCTAATTGGTAGTTACGGATAAAAGCATCCTGCACCACCTTAGGCTGGGCGCTAACGCCGCCGCTGTTCAGGTACACTATTTTAGATGTAACGCTAAATGATTCCCGAACCCATGCCCAAAAGTCTTCATCTGAAGCAGTTTGTTCAGGTGCCATGCTATTTACCCTGCCTAATTTCTCCTCAGCCTTTGCAGCCAATAAAGGACTATTGAACTTTAAAAGGGGTATTGAAGCCGCCAATATAGCCGACTTGCTTATAAAATCTCTTCTGGAAACCATATTGTGTGGCGTTTATTGAATCAAAAATAGCAAAATGCATCATTTTAGCCAATGATTTCACGAATTTCTTCTTTTATCAGATTCTCACATAAAATACTGTCTTTCAACTCGTAATTTTTAATTCGTAATTCCTAATTAGATAATCCCTCACGATTCCTTCATTTTCGCCCTATACCTTTGTCCTCATATTAACAATCAAACATTCAAAGTCATGAAAAAGTTAAGTTTAATCCTCGCAGCATCAGTTTTGTTTATCGGTGCATCTTTTGCTAACCCAGTAGTTAAAGCAAAACAAGCTCAAGACAAAACAGCAACCACCAAGACAGACAAGAAAGGTTCTAAGAAAGGAACCAAGAAAGGTGGAAAGAAAGCAGCTAAAGCAACTGATGATAAGTCAGCTAAGTAATTAGCCTAAAGCTTTATAAAAAAGCCCGCCTAGGCGGGCTTTTTTATTGTATATCAATTAGTAACGATTACATAATTTGAGCACGAAGCATCCATGCCATTTTTTCGTGCTGTTCCATAACACCGGTAATAAAATCTGCAGTGCCTGCATCTTTATAGGTATCAGTTATTTTAACCAGGTCTTTCCTTATGTTACAAATAATTTCTTCATGGTCTGAAAGAAGGGTTTGTATCATTTTACGAGAATCGCTGAACTTGTGGGCATCTTCACTCAGGTGCGTAACTTTCAAAAAGTCAGTCATGCTGCCAAGGGCAAAATGTCCCACCTTACGAACACGTTCTGCAACCAGATCAATAATTTCATCTAGTTCTTCATATTGCGATTCGAAGAATTTATGCAAATCGTAAAAATGCGGCCCTTGCACATTCCAATGGGCGTTACGTGTCTTAGTATAAAGTACATATTCATCGGCTAAAAGCACGTTCAATAAGTCTGCAACCTTTTCAAGGTTATTTTCTTTAATGTCAATTTTTGGTTTCATGGAGTTTTTGTTTTTTATAATGCGAAAGTACTACAGGTCTATTCTCACAAACATAATATTCGTCAAGAATTAGCATGATTAATATCACATTAACAAATTGCTATGAAAATCAAATGCTTATTCCTCCTCCTTAAACCAGCTGGAATACATCAGGTAATTATTGGCTATGCGGTTCACTTCTCCATTAAGTAGTTCAGGGTCAATGTTTTTTATCTTTTTGGCGGGCATACCCGCGTATACGCTTCCTTCTTCTACTATAGTACCTTCCAATACAACTGCTCCGGCAGCTATAAGTGAGTTGCTGTGTATTACAGCATTATCCATTACTATGGCGCCCATGCCTATTAATACATTATTGTGCACAGTGCAGCCATGCACTATAGCATTATGCCCAATAGATACATTATTACCTATAGTGGTCCCTACCTTTTGATAGGTACAATGTATAACCGCCCCATCTTGTATATTTACCTTATTACCAATTCGTATAAAATTCACATCGCCTCTTACAACGGCATTAAACCATACACTGCAATCGTCACCCATAACCACATCGCCCACTACGGTACAATTTTCAGACAGGTAACAGTTATTGCCTATCTTTGGGTGTAAGCCTTTCACAGCCTTTATAAGTGCCATATTTTCTTTATTTTTACCAAAAATAGCTAATGGAGGTGAATTGTGATAAAAAATATACTACCTTTGCA
>DATHOD010000078.1:0-47240 GCA_035485295.1 Bacteroidia bacterium | reverse complement strand
TTTCCATCTTTATCCTGCGCTTGCCCCACTTTTTTATCCTGAATTTGCCTCGGGCAAAGGATTCAGCAAATCGCTTTTCATTAATAAAACCCTGCTTAGTAAGGCGTTCTATCACTATTTTGGCATCCTCTTCACTTACTTCCAGCTCCTTCAGTTTCTTGTTAACCTCATCTAATGTTCTCTCGGTATAGGCACAATATTTTCCTAACCTGAGCACGGCGGCATCTACAGAGAGTGTTTTTTTCGTTCTTTTGCTCATTAAACCAAAGCCTTATCAGGGGTAAAAGTATTTCATTTTATGTTCGAGCGCATTAAAAGCTTCTTTACAGGCAAAAAAAACATGTCCTTCCTCGACCACCTCGAGGCATTGCGCTGGCATATTATACGTTCGGTTATTGTACTTGCCGTAATTACAACCATTCTCTTTTTCTATAGCAATTTCATTTTCGATACTGTTCTCTTTGGCCCTACCAAGCCTTCATTTATAACCTATCGTGCATTGTGTAAGCTTTCTGAACTATTGCACATGGGCGATAAGTTGTGCCTGCAAAGCAAAGTATCGTTTAAATTGGTTAATACCGAAATATGGGGCCAGTTAACTATGTATATGTGGGGCACATTTGTTGCAGGGCTTATACTTACTATGCCATTTGTACTTTGGGAAATATGGAAGTTCATCAGCCCTGCCCTTAAGCCAAATGAATTAAAACACACTCGTGGCTTTGTATTTATGGCAACTCTGTTGTTCCTTTTAGGTGCATCATTCAGCTATTTTTTAATTGTACCATGGACAGTGAATTTTTTGAATGACTTCAGATTAAGTGATGGCACTACGGTAGAAAACCTATTTAATGTCCGCTCTTATATTTCTACTGTAACTACACTTGTATTATGGATAGGCGTAATATTTGAACTGCCTATGGTGACCTATATACTTACTTCTATAGGATTGGTTTCTTCTGCATTCCTCAAAAAATACAGGAAGCACTCTGTTGTAGTTGTATTAATTGTAGCAGCGCTTATAGCACCCCCCGATGTGGCATCGCAGGTATTTGTCTCAATACCATTATATTTATTGTTTGAAGTGAGTATTTTTGTATCGAAATACGTAGAACGTAAAAAGGCAAGGAGAGTAGCTTAACAATCACCACAAAAGGTATTATATAAAATGGCAAGAATATTAGTAACAGGGGGAGCAGGTTTTATTGGAAGTTCGCTGGCAGAAAAATTGGCAGCAGATAAAAAGAACTCCGTAGTTGTTTTAGATAACCTGCTTACCGGAAGCACAAATAAAGTACCTGTTTCATCAAACGTAAAGTTCATTAAGTGCGATGTGAATGAATGGCGCGACCTTTCAGGTGTTATGTATTCACAGGCGTTCGACTATGTATTTCATTATGCAGCCTTAGTTGGTGTTGAACGTACAGTAAGTAACCCCGTAAAAGTATTGCAGGACCTTTCCGGTATACGAAACATCCTATTGTTCGCTAAGAATAGTGATGTAAAACGTGTGTACTTCTCCTCTTCTTCGGAGGTATATGGCGAGTCGGTTTACTTTCCGCAGCATGAAGAAACTACTCCGCTCAATTCACGCCTTCCTTATGCCATTGTAAAAAATGCAAGTGAGGCTTACTTAAAAGCTTTCCAACAAGAATACGGACTTGAGTATACCATCTTCCGTTTTTTTAATACATATGGCCCAAAACAGAGTAAAGATTTTGTTGTATCTCGCTTTATAGGCAGGGCTTTAAAGAATGAACCTATCCATATTTATGGTGATGGTAAGCAAATGCGTACCTTTTGTTATATCGACGATAATATAGATGCAACTGTAAATGCGTTTAAGAACAATCAGTATATAAACGACGTGGTGAATATTGGTGGCGATATAGAAATAACTATCCTCGATCTGGCTAAAACTATCATTAGTTTAACCAAATCGAAATCGAAAATAGTGCATGTAGCTCCACTGGCTGAAGGTGATATGACCCGAAGAAAGCCTGACCTTACCCGTATGAGGAAATTGCTCAAGAAGAATCCTGTGAAGTTGGAAGACGGATTGAAGAAGATTATAAATAATACCAAGTATATACTTTAAGTGAAACTGCCGGCATCTTTCCAGGCATCTGTAGAAAAAGAAATAACCTCTTTTTGTAAGAACCTCAGTGCCGAACCCGACGAGCTTTATGCTCCACTGCGTTATACACTGGCATTAGGTGGAAAAAGGATCAGGCCTAATTTACTTTTGTTATCATGTAGCTTATTCAAAGGGAATGTAAAACAAGCATTACCTGTGGCAATAGCAATAGAGCTTTTTCACAACTTCTCGTTAATTCATGATGATATCACTGATAATGCTCCACTCAGACGTAATAAACCAAGCGTGCATGCCAAATGGAATACGAACATCGCATTGCTTAGTGGTGATGCCCTGATGATAAAGGCCTATGAATATATTGGCAAAGCACCGAAAGATAAATTGCCTGTTATACTGAATCTGTTTAACGAGACTGCATTAAAAGTATGTGAGGGCCAACAGTACGATATGAACTATGAGACACAGCAACGTGTTTCTATAGATGATTATCTGCAGATGATTAGTCTTAAGACGGCTGCACTTTTATCCGCTTCGCTCGAAATGGGTGCCATTTTAGGTGGAGCATCTGCTAAAGACATACAAAGCATGAAAGTATATGGAGAAAGTATAGGTATGCTTTTCCAATTGCAGGATGATATATTAGATGTGTTTGGAGAAATGGAAAAAGTAGGCAAGCAAACAGGTGGCGATATTATAAATAACAAAAAGACCTACCTATTACTTAAAGCTTTTGAATTAGCCAAAGGAGATACTCTGAAAGAATTAAATACCTTATTGAATAGCTATAATATTTCTCCTGCTAAGAAAGTAAAGGGAGTGAAAGATATATATAACGAGCTTAAAGTGGTTGAGCATGCCAATAAGCAAATGAATAAGTACCATGCGGCTGCAACTAAATCTCTGCAGACCATTAATGCTCCGGGTAAAAATATATTGCTCGACCTTTCTGATGCCCTTATGAGCAGGGAAATTTAGAATTCACCTACTACTTCGTTCCTAACAGATGCAGCTGCATCTGTCATAGCTTTAAGCTGTTCTGGAGTAACGGTGGTTAGCTGGCCAGGCGTAATTTGTATAGGAGCCAACACAGCTTGTATCTTTTTTAACTGCTCCAGTAGATCTTTCATTTTCCCATCTGAAGGATAAGTTTGAATAAGAGCCATCAGATCTTCCAAGGCAGATTTTTGTCCTGCAGCAGTACCTGCCAAATCAGGGCTGCCGGTTTGGGTAGCCATTTGTGTGGCAAGGTAAAATCCTTCTATCCAACCACCTGCTATAAGAAATGCTGATACCTGTGGCCTTCCATCTTTGGTTAAGCCTGCATCGGTATTCATATAATCTTGTGTAATGATGGCAAGCAATGAATCTTGCAATCCTATATTAGCTTCTATCCTTGAAACAACTGCTTCATTAAATGCCTGTGGTATACCTAATGATGTAGCCAGTTTATTTGCACACTGAAGATAAAGCGATGCTTCTTCCTTTTGTTCATATATACCTGCATAAGCTAAATCTGCACCATAAATGCCAAGGTTAAGGGCCTGTCCTTTTAACGATGTATACTTAGATGCACTTGTAGGATCACTAGGGAACGACTCACTATACTTTGCTCTTGATTTCTTAATGAGTTGTATCCTGTCAACTGCCGAAGGAGTCTTATTAAAAATGCTTTTTACTTTACTTACACGTAAAGCTGCAATGGCTGTATCGCTTTGGGTACCGCTTCCATTTCCATTCAATATTTCCTGTGCCTTCTTGCTGTCAGATGAACAACTAACCGATGACACTATTATATAGGAAAGAAAAAGACCTGTTAAAACGTTACGGAATGTCTTGATACTCATTTGCACACTACCCATTTTTATAGATTACAAATATATGATTATTTGCATACCTTTTAATGGCTAATTACAGAAGGGCTAATCAGCGTTATACAGCTCTCTTAGCTTGCTGTATTTAAGGTAAGTGGCCCATGAAGACATGGTGCAAACTGTCCAGCCTGCCTTGCCATCTAAAAACCCGAGATGAATAATATATTCCTTAACAAACTTAAATACGGGACTCATATACATTTTGAAAAGAGAGGCACGTTTGCCGTTTTTGAAAAGTTCTCTTGATGATATGTCTGTAAAGTATTGTATTTGCCTGTAATGGTCATCCAAGGTGTAATAACTGTAATGAAGCAAGTCGCCTTTCAGAAAACCAATCTTCGATCCGGGTTGCATTTCGCATTTATCATGCGGATTAGTTCCTCCCCATTTCCCTTTTGTCTTGTCAAACAATCTTAATTTCCTATCTGGGTACCATCCGCTATGTTTTATCCACGTACCGCAATAATTAGTTAGGCGGTTCATTTCATACCCGTCGTACTTCCAATTCTCTTTTACTTCCAGAATGCTTTTCTTTAATTTCTCATCAAGTGCTTCATCTGCATCGAGCGATAAAACATATTGTGACGATGAAAATTTAAGCGCATAATTTTTCTGTTCTATATGCCCTTCGAACTTATTTTGATAAAAACGAGCACCTTTGCTTTTACAAATCTCTTCCGTCTTGTCAATAGAAAATGAATCAACAACAATTATTTCATCGGCCACACCCTGAACTGAATCAAGGCAACGGGCAATGTTCTTTTCCTCGTTATAGGTTATTATGACTACTGATAACTTAACCACTCTGTTAGATTATGTATAACAAAAGTACCAAAATGCAATTGAATTGCGCTTTGTTTATCTTTGCTTATCAATGAGCGTGGAAGAATCTAACTTGCAGCATGAACTTAAGCAGGGTGACAGAAAAGCCCTGGCACGTGCAATTACCATTATTGAAAATGAATTGCAAGGATATGAAGAGATACTTCTTAACCTGCATTCCGAAAAATATATTCCTATAATTGGTATAACCGGACCTCCCGGTGCAGGAAAAAGTACATTAGTAAATAGTCTCATTGGTGCCCTTCTGCTAAAAGTAAAACCAGGCTCAAAGGGAATTGGCGTGATAAGTGTCGACCCGAGTTCACCCATTCATCAAGGTGCAATTTTAGGTGACCGCCTCCGGATGAATGAGCATTTCAATAATGAACAAGTATTCATACGTTCGCTTGCAACACGCGGCGCGTTAGGCGGACTTTCGGCAAAAACAATCGAGATAACTGAAGTTATGCGAAGTTTTGGCTTTGAATATATTTTGGTTGAGACAGTTGGTGTGGGACAATCGGAAGTTGAAATTGCCGCGCTGGCAGATGTTACTTTATTAGTAATTACTCCGGAATCGGGAGACGATATTCAGATAATGAAATCGGGCGTGATGGAGATAGCAGATATTTTTGTAGTGAACAAGGCAGACAGAGATGGTGCAGAAGAATTTGCAAAGAATCTAAATCAGATTCTCCCAATCAAACATGAAAAAGAAAATCTGAAATCGAGTATTGTAAAAACAGTTGCAACACAAAATAAGGGAACAGATACGTTGGTTGATGAAATTATAAAACATCTTGAACATAAGGCTCCTCACCAGCAAAGCACGCTATGGGCGGAGAAAGCATATCAACTTATTTTGAAACAAAAGATGAACGGCATCAGCAAAAAGAAATTGAAAGAGGAAATTGAAAAGGAAATAAAAAAAGACAATCGATTTAATATCTACCGATTCATAAAGAACTACTAGTTTTTCTTTTTCAATAATGCATTATCCTGAATTAAGCCACAATCAAGCGTTTCCAAAGCACATAAAATTTCCAATTTCAGTTTTCACTCCTGAAAAAACATTATCTCAAAAAGTATTTTCGTGCTTAGTAAAATTGAAAATGGATTTTAATACAACATTTTTTATCACTCAAATTCATTTCAACAATTTATTTCATACTTCTGCATCAATGATGAATAAAGGCACGCAGAGAATTTCATTTTTAGAATCTTATTTTTCATGAAAAATGACTTCATGCTTATCAACATTTGTATGTTAACAACATCGCCTTATATTACTATGTATCTCGAAAAAAATTCCCGACATTCGTACTCATAATTTAAAAACTTCAACATCATGGCAACAAAAAAAGCAAAGAAAAAGGCAGCTCCAAAAAAGAAAGCTGTTAAGAAAGTAGCGAAGAAGAAAACTTCGAAAAAGAAATAAGGAAAAAGGCCCCGAAAGGGGCCTTTTTTTTGTCTGTTATTTTCTATGATATCCTGCTCCAGTCGCCCTTCTCCTTATCCAGCTTCCTAAGCTCCTCCGCAAGAATGCGGTTCTTCTCCAACTTCAAATCTCTATCTTCATTTAATATCTCAGTAGCAATTATTCTTGCCTGCTGAAGTATCTTTCCATCTTTGGCAAGATCAGATATTTTCAAATTCAATATTCCACTCTGTTGTGTTCCGGTAATATCACCCGGCCCTCGTAATCGTAAATCTTCTTCCGATATTTCAAATCCATCATTTGTGCGAACCATAATATCAACTCGTGCACGCGCATCTGCGCCAAGCTCATAAGGTGTCATTAAAATGCAATAGCTCTGGTATGTGCTTCTTCCTACTCTTCCCCTAAGCTGATGCAATTGTGATAAACCAAATCGTTGTGTGCTCTCAATTAATATAATACTTGCATTGGGAACATTCACGCCCACTTCAATAACTGTTGTTGCAACAAGTATATGTATCACTCCATCGGCAAATGCACGCATTGTTTTTTCGCGCTCGGCAAATTTTATCTTGCCATGCATCATACCTACCACATGCGCAGGAAAAGCTTTTTGTATTTCAGCAAAGCCTTGCATCAGGTTTTCTATATCTACCTTTTCAGATTCATCTATTAGCGGATAAATAACATATGCTTGTCTTCCTTTATCAATTTCCTTTTTGATGAATGCATACACTTCACTCCGTTTTGCATCGTACCTATGTACCGTTTGAATTGGTTTTCTTCCCGGTGGCATTTGATCGATCACAGAAATATCCAAATCACCATACAATGTCATAGCGAGCGTTCTTGGAATTGGTGTAGCCGTCATAACTAAAATGTGCGGAGGTGTTTCGCTCTTCTGCCACAACCTTGCACGCTGTGCCACGCCAAAGCGGTGTTGTTCATCAATTACTACCAACCCCAAATTTTTAAACTTAACAGCATCTTCTATCAGTGCATGAGTACCGACTGTAATTTGCATAGCCCCGCTTTCCAATTCTTCATGAATAATTTTCCGTTCTGCTTTTTTAGTTGAACCAGTCATGAGTGATATACTTACCGGAAGATCTTTCAGGAATTCTTTCAATGTTTCAAAATGCTGTACAGCCAGAATTTCAGTTGGTGCCATTAAGCAACATTGATATCCGTTATCTAATGCAATGAGCATACATAATAATGCAACCAATGTTTTACCACTGCCCACATCTCCTTGTAGTAATCTGTTCATTTGAATACCCGAGCCCATGTCATGGCGAATCTCTTTTATAACTCTCTTTTGGGCATCAGTTAATGGAAATGGTAAACAAGTATTATAAAACTCATTAAAGTACCTATCTACTTTCGAAAATGTAAATCCCTTTATGGCTTCTTCCCTTCCAATTTTACTTCTGAGCAAACTCATCTGCAAATAAAACAGCTCCTCAAACTTTAACCTTTGTTCTGCTCTAATCAGCGTATCGTTATTTACCGGAAGATGTACGTTATATAATGCCTCTTTACGCGGCATCAACCTTAGCTTTTCAACCAGATAAGCAGGTAAAGCCTCTTTAATATGTTCCATGGCTAGTGGAACAAGCACACGTTGCAATTTCAAAATACCTGTACTGTCAAGCCCTGTTACTTTTAAAAGTTCTGTAGTACTATACACAGGTTGCAGTCCTTTTACAAGTCGAAGGTTTTCTTCTGTCTTCTCTTCTATTGAAGGATGAGAGATATTGATCTTACCGTTGAATATGGAAGGCTTACCAAAAACTATATACTCAATACCGGGTCTAAGTTTTTTGCTCATCCACTTAATTCCCTGGAACCATATCAGTTCCATTTTTCCCGTTTCATCCTCCAGATTAACCACCATTCTTTGCTTGCGCTTCTGCCCAAGTATTTCAATATGGGTTAGCTTACCACATATTTGTATATATGGCATTTCAGCATTCACTTCTTTAATTTTATAAATGCGTGTGCGGTCAACGTGACGGAAAGGGAAGAAATAAAAAAGGTCCCTGAACGTATGAATGTTCAATTCCTTTTTCAATAATTCCGAGCGCTGTGGACCAACCCCTTTCAGGTACGTAATAGGATTATCGAAGAATGAGGTGGTTCTCTCCATCGGCTTAGTTTACCAGCCTTTTTCTACAATATCGCGGGCATGATAAGTAATGATGAGATTACAACCTGCCCTTGCAAAAGCATGCATGTTTTCCATAACAATGCTTTTTTCATCAACCCATTTTTTGGCAGCTGCAGCTTTCACCATTGAATATTCACCAGATACATTATAACATGCTACCGGCAAATGTGTATTGGCTTTCAATCGCGTAACAATATCAAGGTAAGCCAATGCCGGTTTTACCATAAGCACATCGGCACCTTCGCTTTCATCAAGCCATGCTTCTTTCATTGCTTCATCCGGATTGCGATAATCCATCTGGTAAGATTTCCGGTCACCACTCTGCGGAGCAGAATCAGCAGCTTCGCGGAATGGACCATAATAGGATGAAGCGAATTTTATTGAATAGGACATGATAGCCGTATTCTCAAATCCTTTATCATCTAGTAAGTTTCTAATAGCTCCTACCCTTCCATCCATCATATCCGATGGAGCAACCATATCGGCTCCTGCTTCAGCATGGGTGAGCGCCATTTTTGCAATAGCTTCAACCGATGAATCATTATGCACATGCCCGTCTTTTATAATGCCGCAATGCCCATGTGATGTATACGCACACAGGCAAACATCGGTTATGATATAAATTTCATCTTTAAAATTCTTCCTTAGCAGTTTTATCGCATCTGCAACTACTGTATCTTTCTTATATGCCGATTTGCCCTCCGAACTTTTATCTTCTCCGCTGCCAAAAAGTAATACTTTCTTAATACCTTTCTTCAATCCTTTCTCAACGTCCTTCAATAAAGTATCAGGAGAAAAATGATTTATGCCCGGCATTGAAGAAATAGGGGAAATTATGTTCTTACCCTTTTCTACAAAGTAGGGATATATGAGCATATCATTATGAAAACGAACCTCGGCTACCATGTCGCGAACGACGATATTTTTCCGGAGGCGGCGGGGACGATGAATCATAGCACAAGAATTATAATACAAAGATATGAGATAGAATGAAGAATGTACAATTGAGAATGGAGAATGTTTTAGAATTCAAATTGTTTGACATTTTCATGACAAAACCATTCTAAATCTCGCACGTATAGATGGGTAAACTATTATTTAGTTCTTTGCAACCTCAACCATTTTAAGTTGCGTTAAGGCAATCTGCAATTTCTTCCGCTTTTTAGAATTAGCCTCAGGATATTTCAAGGCGGCAGGGTTATTATAAAATTCAAGTATTTGTTGTTTCAGTTCGGGGCTCAGGTGTTGAAACTGATTATTCTGAAGGGTTAGTAATAACTTATAATAGCTATTATCTGCTATTGTATACTCACCAGGTAGAGTGGTATCTCCCGTATCATAATCTTTATTTATCAGTTTACTCTTTCCAAGCCTTAATCCCTTTAATATAGAACTGAATCTAAATACAACAGTATCCAGGCTTTGCTTGTATAGCTTCTCTACTTCAGCATTTGGTGTTTCAAACTTTAAAATAAGCAGAGGGCCTATCTTAGGTAAAACCTTTATTATACTGTAAAAGAAAATAGCTTTAAATTCAGGTTTACCATATGTTTTATAATACTCTTTATTGTGCATTTTATATCTGAAACCTTTTTCAGTCAGCAATGGGTGTTCTTTGGTAAGGTCAGCCTTCTTCAACCTCCACGCATCTTCTGTCAGTTCTTCAAAAATGTGTTTAATGGTGTATCTTAAAAATGCAATCGAACTTATATTGAAATAATCTTTCAATTCAAGTGAATAGGTTTTATAAAAAGCCCTTTCCAATACAGGTTGGCTTATTTTAAAATCTATAAAACCCTGATACGATTCCGGAGTATAATTACCTAATGCTGTTTGCAATACATCAAAACAGAACTCCATTTGTATATGCCTTATACGGTCCTGTTCATAGGTTACTACACTTCCATACTTCTCCTTATCCTTGGGGAAAAGTGCTGGCACTGCATGGTTGGTTCCCACAGAATGCCCGTATATATCGGCTGTATAATGGCATAATAAGCCAAGTGCGAAAGCATATTCATCTAAATTCTGCGATTCATCAAGCATGGCCCGTATAAAATCACCTGTGCGCACATAATGAATAAGGTCTGTAAAAAGCATATCGCCAAAGGGGTAGTATCCAATATCTGGAATAACTGTCCCTCCGTATACATAAGCACGTGCTTCCTTCAACTCCTCGTCTGTAGCCGCAGGATATTTTTGTTTTAATAAAGGCAAAATTGATTTGTCCCAGGTTGCATCCACAATCATTTCATGCGTAAGCAATGCAAATCCCTTTGAACTTCTCGGGTAACACAAACATATCACCGCAACTAGAATTATATAAACCTTCTTATAACTGAACATTATATCACAATTCAATTAATAAAAATACCCCGCCATCTCCTTTGGGCTATTGTATTTTATTCCTTAAAGTTTATATAATTCCTTCCCTTAGGGAAGGATGAAGAACTTTACTCCTCTTCTTCTACCGTAACCGATTTTGGCAGACTAAAAATAGCTTGCAATAAGCCTATTTCATCAAATGAGGGAACGTGATAAACTGACTTTACACCAGCTTGTTTAAGTACATGCGCGGTAGCATCACCCATCGCTATTACTTTTTGTTTAGGGTTTATTTTTTTCTTTTCGAAAAATGCTTCTACATTCGATGGGCTGGTAAACAACATTATATCTGCATCGTGAGTATCGGCAACCGGCTTTTGTATGGTTTCATATACAACAAGGTCCTTAACCTGGTACTTATTTACAAACTGCTGTTGTATAGTCTTCATACTTTCTTTCGCCTGCGGAAACAAAACAGAGCCTGATTTAACCAGGCTTGCAAATTGCTTGCCTGTCATGCGTGTATCAGTAGAGTATCCTATAAAATCAGCTCGCTTATTATATTGCCTTATAGCAGCTGAGGTAGCTTTACCCATAGCTCCAATTTTAGCCTTGCCTATATCCGGTTTCTGGTCGAAGAAGAATTTAACGGCATGCTTACTCGAGAAAAATATCCAGTCGGTTGCATTGGGCCTGCCGAATGGAATAGGCTTAAATTCAATAAATGCCCTGCCGCTTACTTTGTATCCACTGGCTTTCAATGCACGGCTAAAGAAATCATCATCCCGAACGTCACGGGTGATAAAAACCGAAGCAGGATTACGTTCAGTTATTCTTTTAGCAACCTTTTCTGCCCATGCTTCAGGCTTTGCTGTTTCAAAACAGAAATAACGCGGGAATGCATTATCGGCATCGGAATATGCGGCCCATGCTTTAAAGAATGGTCTGTCTTCCTCATCGTGATGCTTTTCGCAATAAATACCCAATGGTAAATTACACCCACCACGGAAAAGGTTAAATATTTTACGTTCTATAGCAACTATCTCTTCTACTTCAGGATGATTGATCTTCTGTAATATCTTTTGTGTTTCCTTATCGGCTGACCTGGTCTGTAATGCCAATACACCTTGTGCAGGGGCAGGTACCAACTCCTGCGGAGAAAGTTTTTCGGAATGAAACTCAGATACATCTATACCCAATCGTTCAACTGCTGCCGATGCCACAACTATAGCCTCGTACATTTTATCTCTTAGCTTTTGTATACGGGTAGGTATATTACCTCTTAATTCCTTTATCTCGATATCTGGCCTGAAAGCCATTAGCTGAACTCTTCTTCGTGCAGATGAAGTTCCAACCAAGGCATTCTTCTTTAATGACAATTTTTTCTTAGCATCAACACAATCTTTATTGATAAGGATAAGTTCAGTAGGATCTTCACGGTATGAAACAGCTGCAACAACTAATCCTTTAACGGGTGTGGTAGGCAGGTCTTTATAAGAATGCACCGCCATGTCAATCTCTTTTTTCAGCAATGCATCTTCTATCTCTTTCGTAAAAAAGCCCTGTCCCTGCATTTCAGAAAAACGTTCTTCAGGATTCTTATCACCTCTCGTCTTTATTATCTTCAATTCGGTTTTAACGCCTGCTTTCTCTAGCTCTTTCTTTATAAAGTGCGCCTGCCAGAGTGCAAGTTCGCTGCCGCGTGAGCCAATGATTAGTTTTTTTGCCATAATTTGCCACCTGCTTCCAAAGAAACAAATGAGATGACAAAGTTACTATTTAAACCTCATCAGATTTTATTGCGTTAGGGATAGCAGCGGATAGCCCGGAATGTAATGAGGACTTGAAGCGAATAGCCCGAGCCCGACTCGAAGATGTCGGGGGAACGCCATAAGAAATTAGAATATGAGCAATAAGGATAAAAATAGATATTTGCATAGTCAAGACACAATCAATTCGTTGTATGAATAATAAGGAATTTAAGAAAGCTATACTTGAGGGCATACCCGGCACCTTACCTGAAATACCGGAATATGACAAGAATATTAACCACGCACCAAAGCGTAAGGACATACTTTCTAAGGAAGAAAAAAGATTAGCAGTGCGTAATGCCTTGCGTTATTTCCCTGTTAAACATCATGCTAAGCTTGCCAAAGAATTTGCAGAGGAGTTAAAAAAATATGGGCGCATATATATGCATCGCTTGCGCCCTGCTTATAAAATGCATGCCCGTCCAATCAATGAATATCCTCATCGTTCTAAAAAGGCGGCTGCCATAATGATGATGATACAAAACAACCTCGATGAGGCTGTTGCACAGCACCCTCATGAGTTGATAACTTATGGTGGCAATGGTGCAGTTTTTCAGAATTGGGCACAGTACAGAATTACCATGAAGTACCTGGCAGAAATGACAGATGAACAGACATTGGTAATGTATTCAGGCCATCCGTTGGGCTTATTTCCATCATCGGCTAATGCACCAAGAGTTATAGTTACCAACGGTATGATGATACCTAATTATTCTAAACCAGATGATTGGGAAAGATTCAATGCCTTGGGTGTAACTCAATACGGACAAATGACTGCTGGTTCATATATGTATATAGGTTCGCAAGGTATTGTGCATGGTACTACCATAACTTTATTAAATGCAGGAAGAAAAATAAAGGCAAAAGGACTAGGGGGAAAAATATTCGTTTCATCGGGCTTAGGAGGAATGAGCGGGGCTCAACCTAAGGCTGCTGTTATTGCTGGCGCTATTGGAATAATAGCAGAGATAAATCCTAAGGTAACAGAGAAACGACACAAGCAAGGTTGGGTAAATGAAGTATATACCGACTTGAATAAGTTATTGCAGCGCACCAAACTGGCAGTTAAGAATAAAGAAGCAATTTCATTGGCTTACCAAGGCAATGTAGTTGACCTTTGGGAGAAACTAGCCAAAGAAAATTTCAAAATTGAACTGGGTTCTGACCAGACTTCTTTGCATAACCCTTTTGCAGGAGGCTATTACCCTGTTGGTTTATCGCTTGAAGAATCAAATAAGTTAATGGTTTCTAATCCTGAGCTTTTCAAAAAGAAGATTTATGAAACTCTGAAAAGGCATGTGAATGCTATTCGTAAACTTACCGATAAGGGCATGTACTTCTTCGATTATGGAAATGCATTTTTATTAGAAGCTGGAAGAGCTGGAGCAAATATCTTTAAGAAAGATGGCACATTTATCTACCCATCGTATGTAGAAGATATAATGGGCCCAATGTGTTTCGATTATGGTTTTGGTCCATTCCGCTGGGTGTGCACATCATGCAATCCGAAGGACCTTGCTATAACAGATGCTATTGCAGCAAAAGTGCTCGAAGGGCTAAATAAGAAAGCTCCCGCTGAAATAAAACTGCAACTTGCAGACAACATACATTGGATAAAAGAAGCACAGAAAAATAAATTAGTAGTCGGTTCACAAGCACGCATTCTTTATGCTGATAGTGAAGGTAGAATTGAAATTGCACGTGCATTCAATAAAGCCATAAAAGAGAAAAAGATTTCTGCTCCTATTGTACTAGGTCGCGATCACCACGATGTATCGGGTACTGATTCACCTTACCGTGAAACTGCAAATATTTACGATGGCTCACGCTTTACTGCCGATATGGCAGTTCAGAATGTGATTGGTGATTCGTTCCGTGGCGCTACTTGGGTATCATTACATAATGGCGGCGGTGTAGGCTGGGGAGAAGTAATAAACGGTGGCTTTGGAATGGTGCTAGATGGTTCTGCCGATGCTGATAAAAATCTGCAGTCGATGTTATTTTGGGATGTGAATAATGGAATAGCACGCCGTGCATGGGCTAGAAATGACGGAGCTATTTTTGCAACCAAACGAGAAATGAAAAGAGCAAAAAGTTTACAGGTTACATTGCCTAATATAGTTGCAGATAACTTGCTTGAAAAGCTTTTTTAATAAACGTATTACCCCTATATAAAACAGGTTGAAGTCATTTCCACTAAGTAAACAGATTGTATATGCCCTTGGAATGATGGGCTGGTCTATGATGGTAAACCTGATAGGGGTTATGCTGGTTTATTTCTACTTGCCTCCTTCCAATTCAGGGCTTAACATGCTTATATCACAACGCACTTTCCTGGTTGTGTTTAACCTTATGGCCATCATCACTGCAAGTGGAAGATTATTAGATGCATTTTATGATCCTTTTATTGCCCGCAAGAGCGATATGGCTACAAGCAAAAGAGGCAGGCGCATACCTTTTATGATCTATAGTGTGTTGCCTGCTATGCTATTCTGCATCCTAATATTTTATCCGCCGGTTGCAATTGCAAGCCGCTCAAATGCAATATGGCTGATAGTAGTTCTCTCATTATTTTTTGTAGCTACTACAACTTATGTAATCCCGTATAATGCCTTATTACCTGAGCTAGCAGCAACTACAGCAGAAAAGATAAGACTATCCTCTTTTCAGCAGGTCGGTTTTGTGGTAGGTATTATTATCTCATCGCGCGTAAATAATATTGCCGACTGGGTTGGCCCAACTATGGGCTTGCATACAAGGGTAGCAGCAGTTCAATATGCTGTAATCTTTCTTTCCATTATAGCTGCTATAGCTATGCTTATTCCTGCCTTTGCTATCGATGAAAAAAAATATTGCCACTCCACTCCTTCCTCTACTCCATTAATGCTTGCTATTAAAGAAAGCTTTCAGAATCGCAATTTCAAGTACTTCCTTTTTGCAAGTTTTTCCTACTTCACAGCATTGAATCTTATCACTAATGGCATACTCTATTATGTAACAGTGCTGTGCGGTATACCCGAATCGGAGGGTGCTAATTTTATGGGCTTTATGGTAATTATTTCACTCATGTTTTATCCCTTGGTGAATATTCTAGTAAAAAAAACCGGACAAAAAAAGATGATGATATTTTCATTTTTTGTTCTTTCCATATCGTTTGTATGTATCACATTACTTGGCAAACTTCCATTCTCTTCAAAAGCACAGTTATATATTCTATTATGCATTGCTGCCTTCCCGCTAGCTTCATTGGGAATATTGCCTAATGCAATTTTGGCTGAAATTGCTGCCGATGATGTTGCGGAATCGGGTGATAACAGGGAAGGAATGTATTTTGCCGTAAGTTATTTCTCGGCTAAAATGGGGCAGACAATAGGGATAGCTCTTTTTGCTATGCTAACCATTTATGGTAAAGATCCTGGCCATGATTTAGGCCTCAGGATGGGTGGTATTTGCGGATTTGTGCTCTGTATCGTAGCAGGAATTATCTTCAGAGGATTTAAGGAGAAGAAAGTATCTACATAGGATACCTCGCCAAAGGAACAACATCTATTCCTGCAAATTCCTTTTTCAAGAATTTATAATAACCCGTTATTGCAATCATTGCTGCATTATCGGTACAATATTCCATTCTGGGAATATACACCTTCCAGCCACGTTTCTTTTCACTCTCCCTAAGCGTTTCTCTTAATCCTGAATTAGCAGAAACCCCACCTGCAATGGCTATCTGGTTAATTCCGGTGCTATCTGCCGCTAATTGAAGTTTATCCATTAGTATCGTAATAACACACTTCTGGAATGAAGCGCACAGATCATTTTGATTCTTAGAAACAAATTGAGGATCCTTGGCAACCTCATCTCGTATGAGGTATAAGAAGGAGGTCTTTAAGCCGCTAAAACTAAAATCAAGCCCGGGCATTTTGGGCATCGGGAATTTAAAGGCATCAGCATTGCCTTCCTTTGCATACTTATCTACTAATGGCCCACCCGGGTAAGGCAATCCCATGATCTTGGCCGCTTTATCAAATGCTTCACCTGCTGCATCATCAAGTGTTTGTCCTAATATTTCCATTTGCAAATGATCTTTTACCATTACAATTTGGGTATGCCCACCAGACACTGTAAGACATAGGAATGGAAAGGTTGGTGGGTTATATTCTTCTCCTTGAGTTTTGATGAAATGGGCAAGTATATGAGCCTGAAGGTGGTTCACTTCAATAAGTGGAACATTCAATGCCATACTCATGGCTTTTGCAAAGGAAGAACCAACCAATAATGACCCCATTAATCCGGGGCCACGGGTAAAGGCAATAGCACTAAGTTCATCTTTTGAAATGCCTGCCTTTTTTAAGGCGCTATCTACCACAGGCACAATATTCTGCTGGTGTGCCCTCGATGCTAGTTCGGGTACCACTCCACCATACTCCTTATGGACCAGTTGGCCCGCAATCATATTCGATAAGACTGATTCATTAGCAAACACAGCCGCCCCCGTATCATCGCAGGATGACTCGATAGCCAAAATCTTCACATTTCCCTCATACATATTTTCTAGCTTTGTATGTTACCAATAAATCAAAGGTATTAAAAAGGTAAAGAAAATATTGTTTTATGTGCTTTCGACAATAGCTTTGCTATTGCTCTTTCTTAATCTTTTGCTCAATTTTCCTGCACTTCAGACTTGGGCGAGCCATCGTATAGCAAGTTATTACTCAGCCAAATTACATACCAAGGTTACCATTGGAAAAGTAGACTTTGAGTTTTTCAAAAAGGTTGTTTTACGAAACGTATATGTACAGGATAGAAATTCAGACACCTTATTTTATGCCGATGCCCTTAAATTTGATATTGGCACCCTTGATTTTAAGGCACATAAGCTTTACCTGAGCTCTATAGACATAAATAAAACCAAAGTCCACTTGATAACCCATAAGCATGCCAATGAATTGAATCTACAGTTCATTATCGATGAATTTGCTTCCAAGGACACCACAAAATCAACTTCCCCTAAATGGGATGTTTCCTTTGGTACACTTAACCTTGACGATGTTGACTTTTTATTACAGAACCAAAACGATACCAGCACAAATTTTGGAAAGAGCATCAACTTTGCAAACCTAAGGGTGCATCACATTAACAGTACTATCAGCGATATTAAGTTCCAGGGCGATACGGTACGTGCATTTATTGAAAATCTATCCTCACACGAGCAAACCGGCTTCGATCTAAAGAAATTCACCTGTTATGTAAAGCTTCACCCTCATGGCTTTGAACTGGATGCTCTTAAAATCGAAACACCAAGAACAAAACTCTCAACTGATCTTGTATTTCGTTACAAAAAATTCTCAGACTTTGATGATTTTGTAAACAAGGTATATATACAGGCAAGCTTTAAAAAGACTATAGTTTGTTTTGATGATGTAAGCTATTTTGCCCACGGGTTAAGCGAAGCACATACTACATTTACCATATCAGGCAATTATAGCGGTACCATTAGCCATCTTAAAGGCAGAAATATGAGTATAGGATGGGGCAATGCTTCCGTGTTGGAATGTGATGCATCTATGGATGGATTAACTGATATTGATAATACCCTTATAAAAGCTAATATCTCAAATCTAGTTACTTCCCGATACGATATTGAACAACTCCCTACTCCTCCATTTGATCAGCCCGGCCATATTAAACTGCCTAAGAATATTGACTTACTTAAAACAATATACCTAACAGGTAGTTTCAATGGGTATATTTCCGATTTTCAGGCTACAGGTAACATAAATACTGCCATTGGCAATATAACCTCATCATTGCATTTAAGGCAGGATACGGTTAACCATCAAACCTATTATAAAGGTTCTATTCAAACCCAGGGATTCAATATTGGCACCTTCTGGAATTTGAAAGATTTTGGATCTATAACAGCATCTGTTAACATTGAAGGTAAAGGACTAAGAAAAGATAATGCCGATGCCAATTTGAATGGTAGTATGCAGAGCCTGACTTTCAAAAAGTATACTTACCAAAGTACTACTTTAACTGGGGAGTTAAAAAAAGGTTTCTTTTCTGGTGTAGTGAATGTAAACGATCCTCACTTGCAATTAGGCTTTAATGGCGAGGTTAATATTGCAGCAAAAAAACATGGCTTTCAGTTTAATTCAAATATTACAAAAGCTGATCTGGCTATATTACACCTAATACCAGATAGTACAGGTACAGCAACCCTTTCAGGAAAAATACAAGTTAACCTTGAGGGTAATGCCCTTGATGAATTTACAGGCAGGGTAATAATAGACAGCGCAAAATATTTTGTCCATAAGAACTCCTATCACCTGAACCACCTGGTTCTTACTTCTTCACTTGAAGATGATTACCGCACGTTGAATATTGCATCGGACTATATTGACGCCGACATTACGGGCCACTATTCGCTTTCAGAAAGCCCTGAATGTTTTGAGGGTTTGATAGCTTTTTATATCCCATCTCGTTTCAAGAAAGAAAAATATGCGATTGCCGGAAAAGGATTCCATGATTACAATTACGACATACACTTTAAACAAAACACAGGCTTAACAGATCTATTCATTCCCACCTTAAAAATTGCAAAGGGTACTCATTTAAAAGGCCATTACAAGGAAGCAGTAAAAGATTTTGTGTTAACAGGCCAGTCGGACCAGATAGAATTGGGAGGCAGAAAAATGAATCACTGGCAGGTGAATGCTTCAGGTAATCACAGCACACTGAATATTAAAATGGGTAGTGATACTTTATTTGTAAGCGATAGTTTATACGCTTCAAACTTTAAAGTTGTAAGTAACATACAAAATGATAGCATCAGCTATAACATTAACTGGAATAATGATAGTGCCAATTATGCAAAGATTCCAGGCTATATAGCTTTTACAAAAAATATGCAAACGGTTCTCAAACTTGTTAACCCGGTAATAACTATCTCCGATTCTACATGGCTGGCAAACAACCAGAATATGATAACCCTTGACTCTACGGGGAAATCGGCACAGAGCCTAATCTTCACTCATGGCTTCCAATCCATTGCTCTGCAAGGTAAGCTCTCAAACCTAAAAAGCGATGCACTTCTAATAACCTTCAGGAAATTTAACCTGGAAGATTTTAAAATCAATAATCCATCGATTAAAGGAACCGTTGATGGTACGGCTTCCATTTCAAGTGCATACAGCCACCTGTTTTTTGTGAGCGCATTAAACATCACCGATCTGTTTTTCAATAATGAATCGCTGGGAGATGCAAACGTTAATAGCTACTGGGATAATGAGTCGCAGTCTATTGCTCTGAATGGACAAATAAACTATGCCGAGGATAATAAACTTCTATCATTCATTGGCAATTATTATCCTGACAGGGATACGGAGAACATAAGCCTTGATGCCAACATGCATGCATTACCACTTAGGTTATTCAGATCATACGCCGTAGGTTATTGCTCCGATATGAATGGTAGTGTTGCAGGTAACTTACATGTATCAGGTAATTTAAATAAACCTGTATTAAATGGGAATTTGGTGGCTGATATTAGAAGAGTACGTTTAGATTATTTGAACACCTTTTATCATTCCTCAGAAATAAACATTTCAATAGTACCCGATACTTTTCGTATTACCCCTTCTCCTTTATATGATGACTATGGAGATACAGCAATAGTGAGTGGTATATTATCACACAATCACTTCAAAAATCTGTATATGGATTATGATGTACGTACCAACAATTTTCTATGCCTGAATACTACCGAAGAATTGAACAATCTTTACTATGGTAAAGCATTTGCTTCAGGCGATGTGAAAATATATGGGTACATGAACAACATACATATTGATGCTGATGTTACTACGCAAAAAGGAACTGACTTTAATATTCCGTTGTCGAATGCATCGGAAGTTGAGGAAAGTGATTATATACATTTTATAAGCAAGAAAGATACGTTAAAGAACAAGAAGAAAGTTGCTTACCAGGTATCACTCAACGGCCTGGTTATGGACTTTAACATTCACGTTACACCTGTTGCAACAGCCCATGTAATTTTTGCAGCTAAGGTTGGTGATATTCTTACCAGCCATGGCAGAGGTGATCTTGAATTAAGTATGAACACTGCAGGTGATTTTAATATGCGCGGCATTTATAGCATAACCGATGGTAACTATCTATTTACCATGCAGAATGTAATAAGTAAGAAGTTTGACCTGGAGCCTGATGGAACAATACAATGGAACGGGAATCCTTACAATGCAGATATAAATATTGATGCCATATACAAACTACGTTCATCACTTCAGCCATTCTTCCCATATGATACCACGCATGTTTATCAGAAGCTTTTCCCTGTTAACGTGGACCTTGAACTCACAGGAAGACTTTTGACACCCCAAATTAAATTCGATATTGACCTTCCAACTATTGATGAAGATGCACGACAAACGGTGAAAAGTTACGTTTCCAATATTGATGAAATGAACCGCCAGGTATTTTCGTTACTTGTACTTAAAAGCTTTATGCCGGTGCAGGAAGGTGGCAATGCTTCATCAGCAACATCTCCAAGCGCAAGTCTTGGTGCGGCAATAAACGGCACAGAATTCCTATCAAGCCAGTTTAGTAATTGGCTAAGCAGTATAAATAAGAACTTTAACATTGGTGTGAATTACCAGCCGGGAACACCTGTAAATCCACAGGAATTGCAGGTTGCCGTCTCAACAGAACTATTAAATGGGCGAGTACTTGTTAACAGCGACCTAGGTACAATGGGCAGCCCCACGGCCGGTAGCACACAGGCGGAAAATACGAACAACATTGTAGGTGAGGTTACCGTACAATACAAAGTGAGCAAAGACGGGAAGTTGCGTGTAAAAGCATACAATAAAGCTAACGACAATACTGCGGTAACATTACAGAACTCCCCTTATACACAAGGTGCTGGTATCACCTACAGTGAAGGCTTTAATACCTGGGGTGAGCTTTTAGAAAAGATCAAGAGTAAGTTCAAAAAGAATTCTAAAAAAGAGCAGGCACCCGCTAAAGCAAACTAGTTTAAACTCAGTAATTGCTTTTCCAACGCACCAATTTTTGCTTCGGCATCAGCTTTTTTATTTCTCTCATTTTGAATTACCTCCGGCTTTGCATTCGCGGCAAATTTTTGATTATTCAACTTTGCTTCTACCGATTTTAAAAAGCCTTTATGGTATTCAATTTCTTTGGTAATCCTTTCTTTTTCTTGTCCTTTATCCATCTCCATTCCTTCAGGCATTAGGAATACGTACTTTTTATCTTTTAAAACGAAACTCAATGTAGCTGTGGAAGCACTACTATTAGCCTTTGCATAAACAGTTCCCGATAACTTCATAATACCTGAAGTAAAACCAACAGAGTCTGGTGAAGGTTCAACTTGTGTAAGTTCTATCTTAGGAGATATGTTGTTCTTCTGCCTTATACCTCGCACTAACCTCAAATACTCCTTTTGCAATTCAAAGTTTGCGAGCAGAGCAGCATCATACTTTCCTGCCTTAGGATAAGGTGCAGCAATTATACAATTTGTGTCCTTACGTTCATGGGTACTATGCCATATTTCTTCTGTAATAAATGGCATAAAAGGGTGCGCTATCTTCAATAATGTTTCAAGATAACCGATTGTAATATCGTATACTTTCTTCGGTGGATTCTTTACATAAAGGCTCTTAATCACCTCTAAATAAAAGCCACAATAATCATCATATATCAATTTGTAGATAGACATCAATGCTTCTGAAATACGGTAAGAAGCAAAGTCCTTTTCAATTAATTCTATCTGTTCGCTCAATTTATTTTCGAACCATTTGGTATAAATAGCTGCATCGCCAATATCACCATCTACAGGTTCCCACGATTGTATAAGCCTGAATGAGTTCCACAATTTATTGGCAAAATTTCTGCCTTGCTCACAGAGTGATTCATCAAAAGGAAGATCGTTACCGGCAGGTGAACACAATAATATTCCTACACGAACGCCATCTGCACCGTGCTTAGCAATAAGGTCTAATGGGTCAGGAGAATTACCCAATGATTTACTCATTTTCCTGCCTTGCTTATCGCGTACAATACCTGTAAGGTAAACATTACTGAATGGTTCCTTACCCATATACTCGTACCCCGCAATTATCATACGTGCTACCCAGAAGAATAATATTTCGGGTGCGGTAACAAGATCGTTAGTAGGATAATAATAATTTATGTCTTTATTGCCGGGTTCTTTAAATCCGTCGAATACGCTAATAGGCCACAACCACGAAGAGAACCATGTATCCAATACATCTTCGTCTTGTTTCAAACTTTTACTCTTACAATGCGGACAAGCATCGGGAGTTTTTTCCGAAACAATAGTCTCTTTACAACCATCGCAATAATAAGCAGGTATACGTTGGCCCCACCACAACTGGCGCGATATACACCAATCGTGAACATTCTCCATCCAATGGCGGTAAGTATTAATGAACTTATCCGGTATCAGTTTCACCGTTCCATTCATTACACTATCCAATGCAGGTTTCGATACCTTGTCCATTTTCAAGAACCATTGCAGGGAAAGCTTGGGCTCAATAACTGCATTGGTACGTTCAGAATAACCAAGCTTGTTCTTGATATTTTCAATCTTAACTATTTGTCCAATTTTTTCTAAGTCAACTGCAATCTTCTCACGTACTTTAAACCTGTCTTCTCCCACATAAAACTGAGCTTCTTTGCTCATGGTTCCATCCGGATTCAGAATATCTATTACATCAAGTTTATGCTTAATGCCCAGGTTGTAGTCATTAATATCGTGAGCAGGCGTAACCTTCAATGCACCGGTTCCAAATTCCATAGTTACATACTCATCGAATATAATAGGAACAGAACGGTTAACCATGGGTATAATAACCTTTTTCCCTTTTAAATGTGCGTAGCGTTTATCATCAGGATGAACACAGACAGCACTATCTCCCAGAATAGTTTCAGGGCGGGTAGTGGCAATTGTTATCCATTCATCTGTACTGCCTTCTATTTTGTATCGAACATAATAGAGCTTTGAATCTATCTCTTTGTAAATAACCTCTTCGTCAGATACTGCGGTTAACCCTCTGGGGTCCCAGTTAACCATTCGTACACCACGATATATGTATCCCTTCTTATGTAGGTCGACAAATACATGTATTACCGCAGCACTCAGGTCTTCATCCATGGTAAACCGCAGGCGGTCCCAATCACATGAACAACCAAGATGCTTTATCTGATCAACTATTATTCCACCATATTTCTCTTTCCATTCCCATGCATATTTTAAAAACTCATCACGGGTTAAGTCCTTTTTTGAAATACCCTTCTCTTTTAGCAATGCCACAACTTTTGCCTCAGTAGCTATAGATGCATGGTCGGTACCCGGTACCCAGCAGGCATTTTTACCCTGCATACGTGCACGGCGAACCAATACATCTTGTATTGTATTATTCAACACATGCCCCATGTGCAATACCCCTGTTACGTTTGGCGGTGGTATTACAATAGTATACGGCTCCCTTTCATCAGGTTCCGAATGGAAAAATCCTTTCTCCATCCAATACTTGTACCACTTTTCCTCAGCGGCCTTCGGCTCATATATTTTCGATATCTCCATAATCTCTGCCCCACTTAATCTCCCCTAAAGGGGAGAAAACATATTGAATTGTTTAATCTTCAAAGATAATAAAACCTCTTTTGCCCTCTAATTCCCTCGCCCTATGGGAGAGGGTCAGGGTGAGGGCGGTTTTTGTCATTCTGAGTGTAACGAAGAATCTATTCCAATTTTGGGCGTGCCCCTGCGGGTCGGGCTGTTCGCTGCAAGTCCGGTTGGGCTTTCCACTGCCATCCCTCACGCAAAGTGTCAAAAACCTGTCTGTTTTGGCAATATTTGCGACACTTAAATTGCTAATTTTCTGATTATCAGCACATACAGCAATTTCATAAAATGGCATTGCCAAATTGCCTGTTTGCCCCTCTATGGTCTCCCCAATGCGGGGAGACAAAAGAAAGCGTTTCGAGAAAGTAACGCCTCTCCCGCTTGGGAGAGGAAGGGTAAGGGCGGCTGTTTTCATGCAAATAAAAACTGACGTTTTTTAGGGTAACTATACAAATATCTAAGGGCATCAATGGCATGGTCAAACTCTTTCACAGGGCGGCGTACAAAGTTTCCGGCAAGATTCGTGTCCCACATATATTCTCTTAATTCTTTTATCAGGTTAAGGCTGTCGGCGGTAACGTTTATTTTCCTGTCTAGCAACAGATCAATACCATGCTCAACGCTGTCAGGACCTTTTATGGCTGCTTTAATTCCTTTCCAGCCTTTGCTGTACAAATACCAGATTGTCTTAGGCTCCGCACTGTCGGCAATTGCTTTTGCGTTCAAGTCGAGATGCTTTGCAGCAAAAGCAAATAATTCATCATTGTGCATACCCGTTTTGTAAAGCAACTCTTTTACAAAAAGCTCCCCGTTACATTCATTTACCTGTACAATTACGGTTGGTGAATGCGTAAACCCAAAATCAATGCCGTACCCCAGCAAATTGCCCGGAAGTCTTTCTCCCTCCCCTCCTGGAGGGAGGGCTGGGGTGGGGGTAATGCTCCAATTACTAAATACTAGCCCCTCTGCTATTCCAATTTCCCCTTCACCGTAAACCTTCCACCAATTCGTGTTTGAGCGTCTGCGCTCAATGTTCCTAATCTCTTCAGCCGTAAGGCTGGGATTATCGAGGTAGGTGCTTTGTACGAACTGGTATTCGTGCTCATGCAAGGATGGCATAAGCTTTTCGTGCACCCAAAAGCGGCGAACGGGGTTAAAATCTAAAATGGTGCGTTTGCGGGTGCGCACGTCAAGCTGCTGAAAACTCTCGTAATCAAGGTTATTACATTCGTTTATAAACAACACATCGCGCCTTGCACCACGCAGCTTGGCTGCGCTATCCGCCGGAAAGAACTCGATTATGCTTTTTAATATTTTAAAATAAAAGCCGCTTTTGTTCTCTAAAATTGTTTTGTCCCAGCCCTCTTGTTCTATTATGTGCCTCATGTCGCGCAAGGCACCGCGTTTCAGGTGCGGCATGGTTTCTGCAACTACCGAAATTACACTGTCTTGGTACTTGGCTGCGTAAGTTAAAAGGTATTGCAGGGTAGAAAATGTTTTGCCCGCACCTGTGCCGCCCTGGTGTATTACATACCGCTTACCGGACATATTGGCGCTGTATATTTTGTCGTTGAAAATCATAACCTCACCCTTGGTCACTCTCCTTGCACAATGAGAGGGAAATTAGATTATCTCCCTTTGGAGGGGGCGGCCGCAAGGCGGGGGAGGAATTCCCATTATTGCAAGCGTAGCGCGGTATCCGTCGTCTTTTATCCATCATTCCTAATTGCTAATTACTAATTACTTATTGAAACGCAGTTTCGTGTCACAAAATTAAATAAACAAAATATTACATAGTTGAAAATTTGCAGAATTTATAAACAAGCTCGTTTCACTTGTCCCAAAATTGCATTTACTGTCATGCGTATTGTGATATAAATAACTGATTTACAAAATAAAATGTAAAATTTGTGTCGCTCTCTTTACTTTCTTTTGTGGAAAGGGATAGAGAGCTGGGGATAATAAAGGGGGATTATAAGGGGGAAAAAGAAGGGGCAGAGGAAAGGGAAACCTATTTTCTTTCTTTCTCTGTTTGTAAATAGCGGCTAGAGGCTAGTGATTAGTGGTTAGTTGCGATAGGGCTTGTTGATAATTTAATTAATAAAATATTAATTTATATAAAAATTACGCCGAACTTTGCAGTATGAAAAACACAGAGGATAAAGTACAGAGCATTTACGAATGGCTTGAAAAGGGAGAATCGAGTAAGACCATACTACGTGAGTTTACACTACGCTGGAACATTAGCGAGCGCAGCATACACCGGTATATAGTTCAGGCAAAAATAAAACTGGACCAGCAGAACAAAGCCAAACAAAACATAATTGATGAGGTACGCAAGAATGAGATTGAAAAGGCTGCACGGGAAAAGATTATGAGCGATTTGGAAGTAGAAGCTGTGCTTTGCGCCATAATAAGGGGTGAGTATGAAATTGAGGAATTGAGGTACATAGATGGTGAGCCAGTGACGGTTAAACATAAGCCCACTCACCACGATATTGTGTTGGCAGCCGACAGGCTATTTAAAAAGCGGGGCAGTTACCCGAAAGAAGATTTAAAGCCTCAAAACCAAACCTTGGTGCTGCAATACAATTTGCAAAAGCCGGAAGATGCAAGATACATTGAGGGGGTGTAGTATTCTGTGTAAAATACACAGTTCCCTATATATTTGGACAATGGGTCTTCTTTTTTTAGTAATTTATCAGGCTAAAATTTATCTCATGGCACATGACCCTAAGCTAGAAATTTACAAATTGCAACTAATCAATAAAGATGATGGACGTGCGGCTACATTTAGGCAGTTATTTCGAAAAAAATTTAATAGCTACGGAAATACTACTGGCACAATAACTAATGAAGATATATTTCGAGCCTACTATAAGAGCTTTGTTAGCAGTATTGACTTAAAGGGATATAATGTTGACAGAGGGAAACGAAAAGGCTTTACTCTAGCATATGAATTAAATGGTGGCCCAACAGCTAAGTCACTTATAAGTTCACCAACAGCAACTAATTGGATTATTTGTGGCATACTTGAAGGAGGAAAACATGGTATAAAAAGATCGTTAGGGGAAGTATCCGATAAAAAAAAGCAAACACCAATTCATACTACAAATCTTGTTGCCGATAGGTATTTCTTTTTATTATACACACCGCTTGAACACTCAGAGGCTGTATTAATGATTCAAGGCTATACTGAGGCAAAGATTTCTGATGTTCTAAGAGGGCATTTGGGAGGCTATTTTAAGCATAAAGGAGAGATAACAAACAAAACCGAGATTTTTGTACCCCAGTATTTAAAAGAGAAATACTTAAATGGGGCAAAATTTAAGAGCATTCAGTTTACATCAGGTTGGGCTGTACCACCTGATAATAGTGGAACTATTAGGCAGAAAGGATATGAACTAGAAGTTAGGATAGAAATTAAAGATAAAAGTCAAAAAAAATCTGACTACAGGGAGTTTTCAGATTTATTAAAGATATTTAGCAAGGGGATTTTCCAACAAGGTAATAAGAAAAAAGAACTAGAAGCATTTGAAGGCAAGAAGGCCAAAATGGTGAATGGTTCAAAAGAAGCTCCAATCCAATTTGATAATCATGACGAAGTTATTCCAGTAATTTTGCTAAAAGATGAAGGTATAGATGTTGGAGATGATGCGGTACCTAATTTTGACCAAATCAATCAATATTGCCATAAATTATTAGGTGACGTAATTAAAGAAGTAATGCCAGAGTATGCAATTGATGACCTTTAAAATATTTGTTGAGAAAGTAATTAAAGAAGGCAATAGGCTTCAAAAATTTAATATCAACGGTAAGCCACTTACTAAAAGTCGGTTTACTACTTCCCAGGTAATTGGCTTTATTATTGCTGTTACTTCAGTATTTACTTTACCTAGTGGGTTTTCAAAAGATTTTGCAGGTGATATTATTGTATTTCTCGGTATTTTTATTGGACTCTTTGCTAGTATTATTATTGCAATGTTCGATAGTAGTAAACGTATGTTTGAAAAATTTGATACTGCAACGGAAGTTGAAAAAACCTTAATACGGCAAAAGCGAAATTATGCTGTTCAATTTACTGGCCTAACCTCTTATTCAATTTTATTTGCCCTTATAGTTATAGGATTACTAGCAATAACATTGCTAAGCGAAAAATTTAACACCAACATTTACAATTATGAATTTATTACTACACTTAAGACTATTGACGCGCACGCATTTATCCTCTTTTGTAAAGTTGCAATTCTAATGGTTATAAGATTTTTTATAATTTACCTTTTGTTTAGCTTTTTTATCATTACCATATTTGCTATTACTAGCTACTCAACTTATTTACTTTCTGAATATAAAAGACTACTTGAAAAATGATTAATTTAAAAGATACTATACTTACCAATTGTATAATCCATAAGGTTGGCAATAAAGTAAAAGCCGAAAGCATTAAGCTATCAAAAAATGAACTTTCCCTAAATGAGGATATGGAAAGGCAGTTAAGGGATTATTTTTTGAAACCATTTGCAACCCCAGGTGATACTTTTCATTTCCATCATGATATTAAATTGAAAATGAACGAAGTGTATACCTGTTCTGATGATATTTTTGAAGATGAAGATTTCGTTAAAACATCTATGGATATCGCGAACCATCTATATCAACAAACCCGCCATCCCGCTATTAAATCAGGAGAGTTATTCATAGCCCTATTTGATGAAATTATGATTGACAATGCTATTTGTAGTGGGCTTGGCATCTTTAAATCAGAAAGAAAAGAAAATTTCTTTAAAACTACCGAATCAGATAAGGGAATTGGGCTCGTAATGGATAGTGGATTGAGCCAGCAAAAACTAGACAAAGGGTGTTTAATATTAAATGATGCAGCTCACGAGGGATTTAAGGTGTTCAGCTATGAACACAATAATGCAGACACTGAATATTGGCGGAATGATTTCCTTGGTATTACCTTGAAACATGATACTTATTTTCAAACAAAGGAATTTTTATCAATATGTAAGGATTTTGTCAAGGAAAGATTACCCGGTGAATTTGAAGTAACCAAAGCAGATCAGATTGATTTATTAAATAAATCGGTAGATTATTTCAAGAATACAAAGGAATTTAAAACAAATGATTTTGCTAATGCTGTGCTCGGAGAGCCCGAATTAATTAAATCATTCAAGAAGTATAAAGGTGAGTATGAAAAGGAAAATGACTTGGATATAGATGATTCCTTCAGTATATCTAATCAAGCCGTTAAAACACAGGCGAAGACCTTTAAGAGCATTCTTAAACTTGATAAAAATTTTCATATATACATACATGGCAATAAAAACATGATTCAGCACGGGGTAGAAAAAGACGGGCGTAAATTTTATAAGATATATTATAACGAGGAAAAGTAATTAAAACTTTCTATATCGGCTAGTGAACTTATCTATTTGTTCTTTAAATGCACCACCACATTTAATTGTTTCAAACTGTACGAACTCACTACTAGTATAATCCAGAAAATATTTGCAATTAAAGCAATCATTAGTAATAATAGCGTAGCTTTCGCCATTGGTTCCCTTTCGTTTGGGACAATCTTGCACTCTTGATTCAAATACGTGGCTATTAACTTTTAATTCAGTTGCATTTTGCAAAACATTTTTTCTGAATGCTTCTGTTTTGATATTATACTTCCACTTTTTGCAATCTAATCCATTCAATAATGCGCGCTCAATTTCTTGAATTGTAATAGGTGGTCCGCCTTTTAAATAACTCAGATCAATTTCAAGTGTCGAAATATTAAGTTTTTGTATTTTCTTTAGTTTCACTTCATCAATAAAATGAGTCACAGCTATTTCAACAAGCAATTTTCGACCCTCGACTTCAAGTATTATATCTGGTACAATATCATCTAGTTTTTTTTCAAGGTATACCTTATCAAAGTGAATATAACGCTCTCTATGTATTTCATAAAGACTATGAACATCCCAACCAATACCTATAGAGGAAATTACTGCAGGAAGGCGTATTTTTTTATGCTTTTCTAATATTTCTTTTGCAGCTATATGTAGCATAGTTTCATATGCTCCTTTGCATTCAGCACTTTTGTCATGGGCAAAGTGGTGAATTGTTTTTCCTCCTTTTCTTGCTATTAAAGGTGTGCCGCAGCAAGGGCAATTACACCCACATGCTAATCCTCTCTCTACTTGCGATATTTCTACAAGCTTACCTTCTTTAAAACCAAATGGTAATTTTAGTTCCATCATTAAGGACAAGAATTATACATTAAATATAATAATAACGCTTTTAATAATTTGACGTGAGGGTTTATTAGCTGATTAGCTAATTGTTATATGCGTGAGGGATAGCAGCGGTTACCCCGCAAGGCTGCCTTGAAGAAGAGATTGCCACACCGCCAAGGCGGCCGTCGCAATGACGGCAGCCTGAGGAGTAAAAGCGTATAGCCCGACCTGAATGAAATGAGGGGCACGCCCATACTTCGACAGGCTCAGTATGACAATACATTCCTCCCCCGTCTTTCAGACACCCCCTCCGAAGGGGGACACAGTAACGCCTCTTCCCGCGTGGGAGAGGGAAGGGAGAGGGCAAAACGCTCACATCCAATAAATATCGTATCTTTGCACCGTTTTACTAATCGATATTCTTATCGAAGCGTGTTTTTTCGGTCGTAGCTTATGGTTACAAACACACCTCAATAAGCTATCAAACATAACATACAATGAATACATTTGAATCCTTTGGATTACCAAAGCCTGTGCTACAAGCTATTAGCGAACTTGGCTTCGAAAACCCTACCCCAATACAAGAAAAAGTAATACCCGTGCTGCTGGCAGGCCCGCGTGACCTAGTTGCCTTAGCGCAAACAGGCACCGGAAAAACTGCAGGTTTCGGCTTACCCATGGTATCACTGATTGATTTTCAACTTAAATATCCGCAAGCACTTATACTTGCTCCTACACGTGAGCTTTGCATGCAGATTACGTCTGACTTAAAGAAGTTCTCAGGCCAAATGAAAGGAGCTAACGTTGTAGCCGTTTATGGCGGTGCAAGCATTATGAACCAGATATATGACCTGAAGAAAGGTGCTCAGATAATTGTAGCTACTCCCGGCCGTATGGTTGATATTATTAACCGTAACAAGGTTGATTTGAGCCATTTGAGCATAGTAGTACTTGATGAAGCTGATGAAATGTTAAACATGGGCTTCCAGGAAGACCTTGATGCTATACTTTCTACCACACCTGATGAAAAAAACACATGGTTATTCTCTGCAACCATGCCTGACGAAGTATTGCGTATTTCGCGCAAATACATGCACGAGCCTATGGAAATTACCGTTGGTAATAAGAACCAGGGTAACGACAATATTGAACACGTATACTATGTTACACATGAACGTGACAGGTATGCTGTATTAAAGCGTATTGCCGATTACCACCCCGATATTTTCGGGTTGGTTTTCTGCCGTACAAAAATTGAAACACAGCGAGTTGCCGATTCACTTATAAAAGACGGATATAATGCCGATGCATTGCATGGCGATCTTTCTCAGGCACAACGTGACCATGTAATGAAACGTTTCCGCAACCGTACCCTGCAAATGCTTGTAGCTACCGACGTAGCTGCAAGGGGTATTGATGTAAATGACATTACACACGTTATTCATTATAACCTGCCCGATGAAATTGAGAACTATACCCACCGTAGCGGACGTACAGCCCGTGCAGGTAAAAAGGGTATCTCAATTGCTATTATAAACACCAGGGATTTGGGCAAGATCCGTTCCCTTGAGCACATCATTAAAAAGAAATTCACCAAAGCTCTTATCCCGTCGGGGTATGATATTTGCGAGAAGCAACTTTTCTGGTTGGTGCAACGCTTGCATGATACAGAAGTAAAAGAAGAAGGTATTGAAAGCTATTTACCTAAGGTATATGAAGAATTAAAGGACCTGAGCAAGGAAGAAATTATAAAACGTTTTGTTTCTATTGAGTTCAACAGGTTCTTAGACTATTATAAGAATGCAGCTGACCTTAATGCTAATGCAGCAGGTAGCGGTGAAAGATCACCTGAAAGAAAAGGTGTTGTAAGATTATTTGTTAGCCTTGGAATGATGGACGACCTGAACAGGGTTACCATGAAGGAATTCCTGGTAAAATCATCGGGCATTGATGAAAGTAACCTTACCTGGGTTGACGTAAAGAACAGTTTCTCATTTATAGAAGTAAAAACCGAAGTACACGATGCATTTATTAATGCATTTAAAAATATAGAATTCAAAGGACGTCCGGTTCGCATAGAATCTCGTGGCAACAGAGAAGAAGGTATTCCGCGCGAACGTAACAGAGGTGGATTTAAGAAAGATTTTGGCGGCGGCGGAGGCCGCAGACGTGATGGTGGTGGCGGAGGCGACAGAGGTGGATTCAGCAGGAGAGGTTCATCATCATCGAGAGGTGGAGGAGGTGACCGTGGTGGCGATAGAGGCGGATTTAGAAAAGACCGTGGTGGCGACAGAGGTGGCAGCGGAGGAGGATTTAAACGTTTCGGCGGTAGTGGAGGTGGTACCAGTGGCGGCGGCGGAGAACGTAAAGGTGGCGGTGGCTTTTCAAAAAGGAAAGGCGACTTCTAATCTTAATATTGACAATGCGTTAAAATCTGATTATCAATAATATATAACGCATTATATCCCATTAACAACTCATTAACAATTATCAAATTAATTGTAGTGTATGTTTGTAATGTAAAGCCAATAAAGCCCTCAAGCATAAATTCATATATTTGTGTCTGTAAAAAAATAAGCAACATGTTACGCAAAGGAATAATAACACTACTTCTGGCATTACCTGCAGCAATTTGCTTCGGTCAAATGCCTGCTACTACAGGTACTAATACTACACCCGTTCCTGCAGATCCTAATGCACCGGTTATGACCTTCGAAAAGACTGATCATGACTTTGGTACAATAGAGCAGAACGATAATGGCACAACCTACTTTTTATTTACCAATACCGGTAAAGAACCATTGGTAATAAAAGAAGCTCATGGTTCATGCGGATGTACAGTTCCTAAATGGCCGAAGACACCTATTGGTCCTGGCCAAAAAGATACTATTAAGGTTACCTACGATACCCACCGTGTAGGCATATTTGTAAAAACAGTAACCATTACTTCTAATGCTAAAGTTTCACCCATTGTATTGAACATTAAAGGCAAGGTTTTAGGCGCTGATGCAGTACCTGCTTTCCCTGCTAATGGTACAAATACCAATACTGGTGTTCCTTATAATTCCAACACATCGGATAATTAAACAGTCTTATATAAATCACAATCAAACCAAAAAATCAACAACAAGTCATGAGAAAACTCGCATTATCACTGGCTCTTATCGCTGGATTAGCTTTTGCAGCAACCACCGTTAAAGCTCAGGAAGCTCCACAAGCACCAGATCCTAACGCAGCAGTTATGAATTTTGAAAAGGATACCATTAACTATGGTACCATTGCTCACAATTCTGATGGCTACCGTTATTTCAAATTTGTAAACACAGGCAAAGAGCCTTTGATCATAAAAGAAGCTCACGGTTCATGCGGATGTACTATCCCAACATGGCCTAAGGAGCCTATTCAACCAGGCCAATCTTCTGAGATCAAGGTTCACTATGCTACCGACAGAGTTGGTGGTTTCATCAAGACAGTTACAGTTACCAGCAATGCAAACCCTTCTAGCAAGGTATTGTATATAAAGGGTAACGTATTGCCTGATCCTACCCCTGCTCCTGGTACAACACCAGCTGCAGGAACTCCGACTCCGGCTGTTACAGCTCCTGTAAAATAAGGACTTAACATTCTGATGGATTAAAATTGCCCCTGGCTTTAAACGGTCAGGGGTTTTTTATTAGATAGAATTTATGTTGAGGAAAATCGTTTTGATAGTATTTCTGTTTGCATGCATCATTAACCTGCATGCGCAACCTGCTATTACATTCGATAAAACTACTCAGCATCTTGGTTTTGTGCACCAAGGCGATACTTTGCATTTTGAATACACTTTTACCAATTCGGGCACTGAGCCCTTAGTAATAAGTGACACAAAAGTAGAATGCGGATGTACTACAGTGGAAAAACCAGAGGAGCCCGTTGCACCTCACAAGCAGGGAGTAATTAAAGTCACCTTCACAACAAATAGCGCTATCGACAGGCAGGACAGGACAGTTATCGTTATCTCTAATGTACCCGGCCCTCCTGCAATTCTGCGGTTTAAATGTATCGTATTAAAAGCCAAAAAGAAAAGCTGATAAAAATCCTTCTTTTCTTCGCTTAAGCTTGTTACTTTTGCATTCCCAAAACACATACACTCTTAATCTTACAGGAATGAGAACCGTAGATGATTTTAACTTTAAGAATACAAAAGCGCTGGTTCGTGTAGATTTTAATGTACCGCTCGATGCCAGCTTCCATATTACCGACGATACCCGCATTCGTGCAGCTATCCCTACCCTTAAAAAAATATTAAATGATGGTGGTTCTCTCATCATCATGTCGCACTTCGGCAGGCCTAAAAACTTACCGGAAGAAAAATTCTCATTAAAGCATTGCGTTCCTCTTGTTAGTCAATTGCTGGGTGTTCCTGTAGCATTCGCTAAAGATTGTATTGGTGCTGCAACCAGGGCACTGGCACAAAACCTTAAACCGGGTGAAGTGCTTTTACTTGAAAACGTTCGCTTCCACTCAGAAGAAACTAAAGGCTCAGAAAGTTTTGCAAAAGAACTGGCGTCTTTAGGCGATGTATATGTAAACGATGCTTTCGGAACTGCGCACAGGGCGCATGCATCTACAACTGTGGTTGCTAAATTCTTCCCGGGTAAAAAAATGTTTGGCTACCTGATGGCTCATGAAATTGAAAGCATTCATAAACTGCTTAACCAAAGTAAAAAGCCTTTCACTGCTATTTTGGGCGGAGCTAAAGTATCTGGTAAGATTGCAATTATTGAAAACCTGATGAGCAAGGTAGATAACCTTATTATTGGAGGCGGAATGGCGTACACCTTCATTAAAGCAATGGGTGGGAATGTAGGCAGTTCATTGGTTGAAGAAGAAAGAATTGAAACGGCATTACGTGTAATAGAAGCCGCCAAAAAACAAGGTATAAAATTGTGCCTGCCTACCGATACCATAATTGCAGATGCATTTTCAAATGATGCAGATACCAGAATATGCGATATAAAGGATATTCCTGAAGGCTGGCTTGGACTTGACATTGGGCCTGAAACTGAAAAGCAATATGCGCAGGTAATAGAATCATCGAATACTATCCTTTGGAATGGACCTATGGGTGTATTTGAAATGAGCAAATTTGAACATGGCACCAAGGCGATTGCCGACGCTGTTGTAAATGCAACTAAAAAGGGAGCATACTCACTTATTGGTGGTGGCGACTCGGTTGCAGCTATCAATAAATACAAAATGACAGACCAGGTAAGCTGCGTATCTACTGGCGGAGGAGCTATGTTAGAGTGTTTAGAAGGACAGGTATTACCCGGGGTAGCAGCTGTGGAAGAAACTGTTGAAAAGATTGCCCAATAGATATTCCGTAAGGGATTTTTTAGGTATAATTTTGTATCGTTCACTGCTTAAGTGATAAATAAGACATGCATCCAACATTAAGAAAGATATTAGGTTACCTGCGTAATAAATATATTACAGCATCACTGCTGTTCTTTGTATGGATATGTTTCTTCGACAGGAACGACCTTATTTCTGAAATGAAACTGGTGTATAAGATCAACCACCTGAAAACAGAACGGACTTACTACGCACAACAAACTGACCTTGCAAGGGAAAACCTGAAAGAACTGCAGACCAACCCTGAAAATCTTGAAAAATTTGCCCGCGAAAAATACCTGATGAAAAAGGACAACGAAGATGTTTACGTCATTGTTGACCAGAATAGCCACTTGCTCGATACCCTTAATGTAGTGGTGAAATAAAGCCCTACTTACCCTGATTAATTATGCTTATTAGACCTTATGTCCCTGCTGATGCTGTTAAATGCCGTGAAGTGCTTATCAGCAATATACCCAAGTATTTTGTAAACGATGATATGAAGGGACTTGATAATTGGTTCAATGCATTGGATACCGATACTATGCCGCACGATGGTGCAGAGGCTATTTACTTTTATGTACTGGAGCTTAAGGGGGAAATTATTGGCTGTGCAGGATTTTACCTGATGAAAGGGGAGAAAAAAGCTCAATTGAGTTGGGGCATGGTACATGCCGATTATCATAATAAGGGCTATGGCAAACTGCTCTTCGATTATAGGGTAAACAAAATAAAAGAGATTGCGCCTGATAGGCAGGTAACCTTATGGACTAGCCAGTACACTGTAAAGTACTATGAAAAACTAGGCATGGTAATTGACTCAATTACTGTTAACGGACTGAAAAATAATTACGATAAGTACGTAATGCACTTAGAGGCTTAAGAAGAATGTAATTTCATTCTCCATTTTCAATTCTCAACTCTCAATTAACTCTTATACGTCCCGAATACCTTCCTGAAAGTATCTGATATCTCACCAAGAGAAACATAATTCTCGCAAGCCTCAACTATAGCAGGCATAAGGTTGGTGTCTTCCTTGGCGCATTTTTCTAGGCGTGCTATTGATGCTTTTGCTTTCTCGGCATTCCGTTCCGCTTTCACCTTTTTCAGTTTGTCAATCTGGTATTGCCTTATAGAATCATCCACCCTGAAAAGATTCTCAGGCATTTTTTCTTCTACTGCAAACTTATTTACACCCAATACTATCTTCTTTCCTTTCTCAATATTATCTTGGTATTCAAATGCCGATGCAGCTATTTCATTTTGCATATAGCTCTTTTCAATGGCTTTAACCGCACCACCCATTTTTTCAATAGTATGCAAATATTCCCAGGCTGCTTTTTCTACTTCGGTAGTGAGTGTCTCTACAAAGTAGGAACCAGCCAATGGGTCTACTGTTTGAGGAACTCCGCTTTCATACGCGATAAGTTGCTGCGTACGCACTGCTATACGGGCAGCTTCTTCAGTAGGCAATGAAAGAGCTTCATCGTAACCATTGGTATGCAACGACTGCGTTCCACCCATAACCGCTGCCAGTGATTGTATTGTTACACGCATAATATTATTCATGGGCTGTTGCGCAGTAAGCGTAGAGCCTGCCGTTTGTGTATGGAAACGCAGCATTTGTGCTTGTGCATCGGTAGCTCCTAATTCTTTAGTAATATGTGCCCACATTCTTCTTGCAGCACGGAACTTGGCAACCTCTTCAAACAAGTTATTATGCGCATTGAAGAAGAAAGAGATACGCTTGGCAAATACATTTATATCTAACCCTTTCTTTATAGCTGCCTGGCAATATTCACGTGCATTGGCAAGGGTAAAAGCAAGTTCCTGCACGGCAGTAGCACCCGCTTCACGCATATGGTAACCAGATATAGAAATAGTATTCCACTTTGGTACTTCCTTACTACAATACTCAAAAATATCGGTAATGATGCGCATTGAAGGTGTAGGTGGATAAATATAAGTTCCCCTTGCAGCATACTCTTTCAAAATATCGTTCTGTATAGTTCCTGATATCTTCTTTATATCTGCTCCCTGCTTTTTAGCCAAAGCAATGTACATGCCCAATAATATAGATGCAGTAGAATTGATGGTCATAGAGGTGGTTATATCCTCCAGTTTTATTCCATCAAACAATATCTCCATATCCCTAAGGGTATCAATAGCCACACCCGATTTACCTACTTCCCCTTCCGAAAGGTCATGGTCGGAATCATAACCCATTTGGGTAGGAAGGTCAAATGCAACGGATAAACCTGTAGTACCATTTTTAAGCAGGTAGTGATACCTTTTATTTGATTCTTCAGCCGTAGAAAACCCTGCATACTGGCGCATGGTCCATAACTTGCTGCGGTACATATCTGGGTGTACACCACGGGTGTAAGGATATTCTCCCGGTTGCTCTTCAGCAAAATCCTGTTTAGGATAGACACGTTTTATCTCTATCCCTGAATCGGTAACAAACTTCTGCTCTTCTGTTGATTTACTCATAGCTTAACCTTATTGATAACGCCAACAAATATAGGGATTACACACAATGATACTAAAACGAGTCACTCAACCAAAAAATACCCTATTTTTGCCCCCTCTTATGGCAAAACAACAAAACATACGCAACTTCTGTATCATCGCCCATATCGACCATGGTAAAAGCACCCTGGCCGACAGGCTGTTGGAAATTACCAAGACCATCAATAAGCGCGATATGCAGGCGCAGGTGCTTGATGATATGGATTTGGAGCGTGAGCGTGGCATTACTATTAAGAGCCATGCCATACAAATGAACATTATACATAAGGGCGAAGAATTCACCCTTAACCTTATCGATACTCCCGGCCACGTTGACTTTTCATACGAAGTATCCCGCTCCATAGCTGCCTGCGAAGGTGCTTTATTGCTGGTAGATTCAACACAAGGTATACAAGCCCAAACCATATCGAACCTTTACCTGGCATTGGATAATGACCTTACCGTTATACCTGTATTGAACAAGGTAGACATGCCGAATGCCATGATTGAAGAGGTAAAGGACCAAATGGTAGATATTATCGGCTGCAAAAGGGAAGAGATAATGCTTGCAAGTGGAAAAACCGGGCAAGGTGTTGATGAACTTATAACTGCAATTATTGACCGTGTTGCAGCTCCTAAAGGTGATCCTAATGCACCACTTCAGGCCTTGATCTTTGATTCTGTTTTCAATATTTTCCGTGGTATAGTAGCTTATTTCAAGGTAGTTAACGGTACCATTAAAAAAGGTGATAAGGTAAAATTCGTTGCTACGGGCACCGAATACATTGCAGAAGAAATAGGTGTATTGAAACTGGCTTATAAGCCAACTGATGCTATTTATCCGGGTGATGTAGGTTATATTATTTCAGGTATTAAGGCAGCAAAAGAGGTAAAAGTGGGCGATACTATTACCCATGTTGCCAACCCATGTTCTGAAATGATACAAGGCTTTAAAGAAGTAAAGCCTATGGTATTTGCAGGTATTTACCCTGTCGATACCGATGATTATGAAGACTTGCGTGGGGCAATGGAGAAATTGCAATTGAATGATGCGGCCTTGGTTTACGAACCAGAATCTACTGCTGCATTGGGCTTTGGTTTCCGTTGTGGATTCCTTGGCATGTTACACCTTGAGATTATACAAGAGCGTTTAGAGCGTGAGTTTAACATGACCGTTATTACTACCGTTCCTAACGTATCGTACTTTGCATATACTGTAAGGGGAGAAAAATTGAATATCAATAATCCCAGCGACCTTCCGGACCCAACAGTAATTGACCATGTAGAAGAGCCATATATTCGGGCAAACATTATTACCAAAACAGAATATGTTGGTGCTATTATGTCGCTCTGTATTGAAAAACGTGGTGCTATTATTAACCAGCTTTACCTTACAACCGACCGGGTGGAAATGGTATTTGAAATGCCACTCGCTGAAATTGTATTCGACTTTTACGACAGGCTTAAGAGTATTTCTAAAGGATATGCTTCATTCGATTATACTCCGGTTGATTATAGGTCTTCTGAATTAGTTAAGCTTGATATTATTATTAATTCTGAAGTGGTTGATGCGCTTGCAGCACTAATCCACAAGGACCGTGCATACGAATTTGGCAGGAAAATCTGCGAAAAGTTAAAAGAACTTATCCCTAGACAACAGTTCCAGATTGCTATACAGGCTGCTATAGGAGCAAAGATTATTGCCCGTGAGAACATTAGCGCCATACGTAAAGACGTTACTGCGAAATGTTACGGTGGTGATATATCACGTAAGCGTAAGCTCTTAGATAAGCAGAAAAAAGGTAAGAAACGTATGCGCCAGGTAGGTAACGTAGAAATACCGCAATCGGCTTTCATGGCTGTACTGAAGTTATAAAGTTTATAAAGTAACAAGTTCATAAAGTACATAACATTAACACTGAATAATGAAAGTAGTTCAGAACTTTAAAAACTTTACGAACTTTCGAACTTTATAAACTCACCTATGCATTTGTTTTTTGTCCCCGATGTTCAAGGCGATATCTGCACTCTTACTGCAGAAGAATCTCACCATTGCATAAAAGTATTGCGCTTGAAAGCAGGCGACCATGTTCAGATTACTGATGGGAAAGGCAGTTTATATAAAGCTGAAATAGCAGATGCCAATCACAGGGCATGCACACTTAGAATATTAGAATCGCATACCGACCCTGCTCAGCCATGGAATCTATCTGTGGTGATTGCCCCTACCAAAAATATTGCACGTATTGAATGGCTGGTAGAAAAGCTGACAGAAATAGGCATTACTGAGTTCATACCTATTACCACACATCACTCTGAAAGAAAAATATTAAAGATTGACCGCCTGAATAAGATTGTGATTGAAGCCATGAAACAATCGGGCAGGAATTATTTACCAAAGGTGAATGAGCTTTGCACCTTCAATGAAATGCTTGCCGAAACAAAAGATTTCGAGGGACAGAAATTTGTATTGCATTGCATAGAAAAAGAGAAAAGTACTTTCACCCAGACCTATAAAAGAGGTGGAAACGCTTTAGTACTAATTGGCCCTGAAGGTGACTTTCATAACAATGAAGTAGAACTTGCTATTGGCCACGGATTTATCCCTATAACATTAGGCGATCACCGCCTGCGTACTGAGACAGCTGCATTAGTTGCTGCATGCACATTGCATGCTATTAATGAATGATTCCTCCCCCTGCCCCCTCCAAAGGGGGATACCTGATTTCCCTCTCATTGAACAAGGAGAGGGAGGGGAATCACGCAATGCGTGAGGAAGGGTGAGGTGAAAATGCTTAACTTTGGTTATATGAAAAAGGTTCTCTTTCTTATATTCCTTTCTTCTCTACTCTTTTCTTTTACCTGGAAAACAGGAGGAGGCAATTACACCTATCAGATAGCGAGAGTAAAGTATAAAGGCGGAGGCAATTGGTACGTTAGTCCAACATCCTTACCAAACCTTATTGCCTTCTGCAACAAAAACCTTGGGATGAATATTAATCCGCAAGAGGCATTGGTAGAACCCGGCAGTGCTGATATATTCAATTACCCAATGCTGCATATATCTGGTAATGGAAATATCCTCTTCACATCACAGGAAGCAGAGAACTTAAGGAACTATCTGATTGGTGGAGGCTTTTTAGAAGTGAATGACAGCTATGGAATGGATTCAGCATTCAGAAGAGAATTGAAAAAAGTATTTCCTGAACTTACATTAGTAGAGTTGCCAGTTACCCACCCTATATACCACCAGAAATACGACTTCCCGCATGGGCTTCCTAAAATACACCAGCACGATGGTGGCCGCCCTATTGGTTGGGGATTGATATACAACGGCCGTTTAGTTTGTTTTTATAATTACGATGCCGATCTAGGTGATGGGTGGGAAGATCAGGATGTATATAATGACCCACCAGAATTACATCAGCAAGCACTTGAAATGGGTGCTAATCTTTTGCAATATGTATTAATGGGACAGATTGATAACACTAAGAAGTCGTAATGGCCCCTCCTAAATCCTCCCCAATAGGGAAGACCTGAAAATTTATTTAGAAAAGGTTAATTTTATATTCCCTAGTAAAACCTCCCCCGCATTGTAGGAGGAATGGTAGGGGCAAAAGGGCAAATTGATAAATCATATGATTTCTTCACCTCTTCTGAAAATAGTTTTTGCTTTTACTTTCTTCCTACTACTTTGTACAAATTGCATAGGTCAGAAGATCATTATCAAGTACGATACTACTGAGCTTTCCCTTAGCGGATGGGACGCCGATGACTGGTATATTAAAAACAGACCCGATTCTACCTTCATAACGTTTGATGCTGGATTTAATAACCAACCTGTAGAAATAGATATAAATGACCAGAAATACACCGTGGCCTATTTTGTAACCAGTGCGGTATTGGGGAGAGCAGGAACAGTAAAGATTCCAAAAATAAATGGAGATGAAAAAATTTCAATAAAGATTAATTCAATTCCATACGGTAATTTTATACTGAGCAAAAAGTATTGCTCAATTCACTTTGATTATAATATCGATAGCAAAGACTTACTGGTTACCTATACTAACCACGTTTACTTGTATGAATAAACAGCCCCGCCTAAATCCACCCCTATAGGGAGGACTTATTTATTGTCATACTGAGCGTAGCCAAATATCTATTCATTTTAATTTAATGCTATTTCCGCTGTAGTTTCTTTACCACTTCCCAAACAACTATACCCACACTTACAGCCAGGTTGATTGAATGCTTGGTACCATACTGAGGTATTTCAATACAAGCGGTGCAAGAGTCAATCACTGCTTGCTCTACTCCATTAACTTCATTACCAAATACAAGGGCAATTTTACCTTCAGGCAAGTTAGGTTTATCGAGCATTATACTATTCTCTACTTGTTCTACTGCATACACTGTAAAACCGTCTTTTTTCAGATCATTAACTGCATCAAGTGTGGTAGGAAAATGTCTCCAGTTAACTGATTCAGTAGCTCCTAAAGCTGTCTTTTGTATCTCACGGTGAGGTGGTGTCGCTGTTACTCCACACAAATAAACACCTTGTAATAGAAATGCATCGGCAGTGCGAAATACCGAGCCGATATTATTCATGCTTCGCACATTATCCAGTACTAGCACAACGGGTGCTTTTGAAGCGTTTTTAAACTCTTCGGTGCTCTTTCTATTAAGTTCGTCCATTGAAAGCTTTCTCATAGTCTTCAACACTTAGTGAATCTTTGTGTTCTTAGTGCCTTAGTGGTAAATTTTCACCACTTAGACACTTAGGCCACTAAGTTGCACTTAGGAAATTTCATTGCCCTGTTATTAAATCATATTCACCTCGCGTTCTAACTGCACTCCAAACTTTTCTTTCACGGACTCAATTACCTTAGTGGACAGGTCATATATCTCTTTGCCTGTTGCATCTCCGTAGTTAACCAATACAAGAGCCTGGTCCTTATGCACACCAGCATCGCCAATCCTTTTTCCTTTCCATCCGCATTGTTCAATCAGCCACCCTGCAGCCAGTTTAGTATGCCCCTCGTGCGCTTGAAATGAAACCACATCAGGGAATTTTGCTTTCAATTTTTCAAAGTCAGCATTAGTCATAACAGGGTTCTTGAAAAAACTTCCTGCATTACCCAGTTTTGCTGGGTCGGGTAATTTGCTGGAGCGAATATTGATTACAGCTTTGCTCACATCTGCAATCGTAGGATGAGTTATTCCCATTGCTTCTAATTCCTTACTTACTGTGCCGTACGAAACGTTAACCTTAGGGTGTTTGTTCAGCTTTAGTGTAACAGCAAGAATAACATATTTGCCTTTCTCCTCTCCCTTAAAAATACTCTCACGATAACCAAATTTACAATCTGCATTCGAAAATTTCTTGACTTCGAACGTATGGACATTCATCGCCTGCACTTCATACAAAGTGTCTTTTAGCTCTACCCCGTATGCACCTATGTTTTGTATGGGCCCTGCTCCTACCGTGCCCGGTATAAGCGAAAGATTCTCTACCCCGCCGTAATTATGGCTAACGCAATACAACACAAAATCGTGCCACTTTTCGCCTCCGTTAGCTTTAATATAAACGTGGTCGGTATCTTCTTTTACAACTTCAATTCCTTTTATGGCATTGCGGATAATAACACCGGTATAATCACCGGTAAACAATACATTGCTGCCACCACCCAATATCATATAGGGGGTACCCTTTACTTGCGAAGATGATAGAATTTCTTTCAATTCATCTGCTGAAGTGAACTCTGTATACTGCTTTGCAAACACCTTTGCATGAAAAGTGGTAATATCTTTAAGCGGGTAATGTTCCTGAAGCTTCATTAGTTCTTGGCTTCTTTTCTGCGCTTTTTTTCTTTGATGATAAGACTAAGCTCTCTACCTGTTTGTCCTTTAACCGATGTATTCTCCATTGCCCTGCGTATAAGATAAGGCAATACATCTCTCACCGGCCCATATGGCACATACTTAGCCACATTATAACCTGCATTAGCCACATTAAAACTTATATGGTCGCTCATCCCAAGCAATTGTGAAAACCATATATGCGGATGGTTAGCCGGAAGATTATTCTGCTGCATAAGCTTTACCAAAAGCATTGCGCTATCTTCATTATGGGTTCCGGCACAAATGGAAATGGTGTCTATATTCTTCACGCAAAACTCAAGTCCTGTGTTATATTCCTTATCAGTATCAGCCTTAGTATTATTTATTGGAGAAGCATATCCCATTTTTTCAGCGCGGGCTCTTTCCTTTTCCATATAGGCACCACGCACCATCTTTATACCAAAGTAATATTTGTTCTCTTTTGCATCTTTTACCCCGTTCTCTAAATAAACCAACCTATCGTTCCTGTACATTTGAGCAGTGTTGAATACAATACATTTTTCCTTATTGTATTTCCTCATCATCTCGTGTGCCAATTCGTCAATTGCAACCTGTATCCAGCTTTCTTCAGCATCAATCAGCAACTGCACTTTATTTTCAAAAGCTTTTTTGCAAATCTTATCTATACGTGCTTTAACTCTTTCCCAGGCCTGTTGCTCGTCATTGGTCAATTTGCTTTTAGCACTCACTTTTTCAATAAGACCAATGGCACCAACTCCGGTAGGTTTAAAAACAGCAAAAGGGATATGTTTGTTTTTACCTGCAAGCTCAACTGTTTTAATTATTTCTTCCGTTGTATCATTAAAAACATTCTCTTCGTCTTTTCCCTCCAAGGAGTAATCAAGTATTGATCCTACATTATATTTCCCAAGACTCTCTATTGTCTTCAGACATTCATTAATATCTTCTCCACCACAAAACTGCTTGAAGATTGTAGCCTTAATAAACCAGCGAATAGGTAAATGTGTTTGAATGGCAAATGCTGTGAACTTCTGCCCGAAGTTAACAAGCCCACTGTTTCCTACCAGCTTAAAAAGCCAATAAGAACGCCTGATGTCTCCATCTGTTTTACCTGAAAATGCTATGGCTGTATCGTCGAATGAAAGCATATGTGAAAAGCTGGACAAATATAGGTATTTCGTTAAGCCGGGAAAGTTTTCATAGCCATAATCATGGCTTCGTTAAAAGCATCTAAGTTGAGGGAGAATGGGATATTGTTCTGTGAGAAATATCTCACTAAATTTTCTGTGGGCATATTACCTGTAAGCTCATCAGCTGCCATTGGGCAACCGCCATAACCTTTTATTGCTGCATCAAAACGACGACAACCGCTATCGTATGCAGCCTTTACTTTTTCTTCCCATTTATCGGGCGTGGTGTGCAAATGCACTCCAAACTCCACATCTTTCAATTCGGGTATAAGGGTAGAAAAAAGCTGGGTGATATTGGTAGGATTAGAAACGCCAATTGTATCAGATAGGGCAAGCATTCTAATTCCCATATCATGCAATTTACGTGACCAATGAATAGCAATATCACTGCTCCATTCATCACCGTAAGGGTTACCAAAAGCCATTGAAAGATATACTACAAGTTCCTTTTTATGCTTCACACATTCCTTTTGTATCTCTTCTACCCTAACTAACGATTCTGCAATAGATGAATTGGCATTACGTTGCTGGAAAGTTTCTGAAATGGAGAAAGGGAAACCCAAATATTTTATTTCGTCAAACTGCGCTGCATCTTGCGCACCACGAAGGTTAGCTACTATAGCAAGTAACTTACTTTTGGTAGATGACAGGTCAATTTTCTTTAGCATCTCAGCAGTATCTTTCATTTGCGGAATTGCCTTTGGTGATACAAAACTTCCTACATCAACAGTATCAAACCCTACTTTCAAAATAGAATTGATATACGCCACTTTTTTATCGGTCGGGATAAAATCATGTATCCCCTGCATAGCATCACGCGGACATTCAATTATCTTCATAGGAATACATTTATGCGTCTCTAATTCAAAAGTACTTATTTTACCACTAAGGCACTTAGCCCACTAAGTGACACTAAGATTTAGGGTATTTTGCAAATTCCTCTGTTACAAGTGGTATAAGCTCTTTACTGATATTCTCACAATTGAAATTAATCAATAGTCCTTTAGGTTTGCCTGTCAATTTCAAATAGGTAAGTAACTGTGCTTTAAACACAGGCAATAACACTTCAACTGATTTTATCTCAACTATCACTAATTCATTTACAATTACATCAAGTTTAAGAGGTGTAGCGAGTTCTTTCCCTTTATAAATAATAGGAATGGCAATCTGTTTCTTTACAAAAAGCCCATTATTATTCATTTCTTCAATTAGGCATTCTTCATAGACCGATTCCAACAAACCAGGTCCTAATTGTTTATGCACTTCAATTGCACATCCTACAATCTTGTATGCAATATCGTTTATATACTTCTGTGTATTCAACCTTAGTGAATCTAAGTGCCCTTAGTGTCTTAGTGGTGAAGAATCTATAAAACCGATTTGAATTGGGACAGGAAACGCAGGTCATTCTCAAAGAATAGCCTAAGGTCTTTTATCTGATATTTCAACATGGTAATACGTTCAATACCCATGCCGAATGCATAGCCTGTATATTTTTTACTGTCGATACCGCAATTTTCTAACACCTGCGGATGAACCATACCACAGCCTAAAATCTCAACCCAACCACTTTGTTTGCAAACAGGACACCCTTTACCGCCACAAATAATGCACGATATATCCATTTCAGCGCTTGGTTCAGTAAACGGAAAGAAGGAAGGACGGAAACGTATCTCTATTTTCTCACCGAACATTTCATGAACGAAGTAGTAAAGTGTTTGCTTAAGGTCAGCGAACGAAACTCCTTCATCCACATAAAGCCCTTCTACCTGGTGAAACTGGCAATGTGCACGTGCCGAGATAGTCTCATTACGGTAAACCCTGCCAGGTGAAATTGTGCGAAT
>DATHOD010000077.1:0-5529 GCA_035485295.1 Bacteroidia bacterium | reverse complement strand
AGGTGCTTTTGTAATTTACTCATAAGACTTAAAGATAACAGTATAAGTTCTGTATGTAGATGATTACTAATTTAGCATTAAATAATAAAGGATATGCCAAATATATTAATCATATCAGCAAGTGTGCGCGAAGGAAGAAATAGCCATAGAGTGGCTTTATACTTTAAAAAATTTATTGAGGAAAATAAGTTTGGAACTGCAGAGATTGCTGATTTGAACGAATATCAGTTCCCAATATTTAATGAAAGATTAATGTTTCAGAAAGATCCCTCTGCTAAAGTACTCGAATTTGCAGGAAGAGTAAAGAAGGCAGATGGAGTTATAATAGTAACACCAGAATATAACGGTGGGTACCCTGCAAGCTTAAAGAATGTAGTTGATTTACTTTATAATGAATGGCATCGCAAACCAATTGCTATTTCTACTGTTTCCAATGGCCCGTTCGGAGGCAGCCAGGTAATAACCTCATTGCAATTTACATTATGGAAAATACGTGCTTGGACGGTTCCTGCAATGTTCCCAAATCCTAATGCAGATAAAGCATATAGTATAGATGGAACTCCTGTTGATAAGGAAGCTACAGATAAAAGAGCGACTGGATTTGTTAAAGAATTGCTTTGGTGCGTTGAAGCTAAGGCTAGGATGGAGAAGGTATAGTGAGGGATTACCTTCAGTGATCCCTTTAGGGGAGGCTTAAAATAAAATGCCTCAGGCTTCGCCTTTAGTCTTTTTTGTTTTATATCTTTCAAAGCAAGCTTTGCAGACACAAACAAAAAAGCCACATTTCTGTGGCATTTTATTTGCGGAGAGTGAGGGATTCGAACCCACGGGACCCTTTCGAGTACACACGCTTTCCAGGCGTGCTCCTTAAGCCACTCGGACAACTCTCCTTGCTAAATCGGGGCGCAAAGATATGTAAATCTCCGAGCGGTGCAATATCATTAGGGTCTGCTGTTTATGGTTAATTTTCCGTTATAAGCAACGGCCTGTCCTACTACAATAACTTCGTTATGAGCTTTGGCTTCAGCTAATATAACGTTAAGGCTAAACTCTTCTCCGGTATGATTCAGGGTAACTGTATTTGAGATATAGCTTTTGTTACCCATTTCCGGTACAAATACTATGTAATTCCCATTCTGCAAACCTTTAAACTCCGTACTTCCGTCATTTCCGGTAGTTGAGAATTGAACCAGACTGGAGTCTTTTGCATTAAGTAACTCGACAAAGGTCGATTCCATTGGTTTCTGTTGCGCATTGGTCACCACAATGTTTATCTTTCCTGCTGCTTGTCCGTTCGCAAAATTGCCTAGGCTGAGCATATAGGCAAAGGCGAGTAAAATTAGATTATTCATGATTTTAGAGGTTTTAAAAGATTAGATTATTTCTGATTGTTTTGTGTTGTTGTTGGTTGAGCTTCTACAAGGCCAGATGCTGTCATGGTCCATTGGTGGCCACCAAGCCTATGATGCTGGTGATGAATAGTTGAACAAACAATATGATCTATCCCCTCCGGCATTGCAATCGTTTTGTTTACCGGTACTTCTAGCAATACTTCCAGTTTCTGTCTTCTCCATGGGGTACCTTCTGTTATGGTAAAGCTTGGGTTGAGTTGTAATACCGAGTCATGCTGGCTAAAGGAGTACTCAATATTATTAGTTGCTTGAGTTGCTTCGGTAGTGCTTATTCCACGTGCTGATTTATTAAGTATTACGTGGAAGTTAGTGTCCGGGCTAGCACTTACGCAGATTGATGGGTTTCCCTGGAATAGATTATCGTCGTTAACATAAAAGTTAAGTGAATCAATGCCGACATGCAAGCCATCATTTTCATCATTTTCCGGTACTGTTAGGTATAGAACCTTTGCAGTAGCAGAAGGTGCAAACTTGGTCTCAGTACTTGCCCTGCCTGTTACTGAGAAGTGACCTATTGCAGACATCGAACCAACCAACAGGATGGCTAAACCAGCCATCCAGGCAATTAGAATAGTGGTCTTGAACCATTTTGGATTCCTGTCTGCACCAATAACTGCCCTGCCCATGCGCACAATAAGTGCAATAAGTGGTACACATAAGAAAAGGAATAAGCCCACCATCATTATGGTTTCTGTAGTTCCCGTTATGGCAAACATGCTGAAGATATTATGCACTGAATAATGTATGTAATGGCCATTATGAGATTCAATGTGTATCACATTCATTCCGCTCCAAAGTGACACTACCAGGGCAACCAGCAGGCAAGTGAACACTAACACCAGTATGAAGCCTATGAATGCGAATACACCCTTGATCACTCCTCCAATCAGGTTACCGAGGCCGTGACCAAGTTCTCCGAAAAAATCGCCAACCTTATTTCCTGTGCTTCTGGCACGGTTTTTGAAATCTCCGTTTTTGAACTCATTTTTATAATCCGTCATCTTTTTCTTTAAGTCGTTCATTTCCTCTTCTACACTCTTTTTTATGCTGTTTAAATCTACAGGCTCACCGCGCATTTCAAGCTTTTCAGCCGTTGTCTTGGCCTTTGGGATAATAAAGATTAGCAGTATATAAAGAATGAACCCAAATCCCCCAATAAAAAGCGATAAGCCAAAGCCTAAGCGCAACCATATAGGGTCAATTCCGAAATAGTAAGCCATACCAGAACATACGCCTGATATTACTTTATCATCCGGGTCACGGAATATGCGCCTGTGGCCATATTGCTGGCGGCCTTTTTCTTTGGTACTGAAAGGCACTTCTTCTTTGGCTTCTGAACCTCCGGTTGAAAAATCTGCCGGGCTACCCATAGTGCAAATAACGTCTTCTACGTCATCTATAGTTACAACTTGCTTGTAGCCGGTAACTTTAGGCTGAAGTATTTCAGCTATGCGTGATTCAATGTCGGACATAATTTCATCGCGGCCCTCAGAGTTGCTTAATGAGGCCCTGATTGCTTCAAGATAGGCTGAAAGCTTTGCTTGTGCATCTTCTTCTATATGGAAGACTATGCCGCCTATACTGTTGGTGTTTGTCTTTTTCATGGTGTTTATGATATGGTGTTAGGGGAATATTGTTTGGTGATAAGTTCTACAGATTCTACTAATTCCTTCCAGGATGTGTAGAGTCCTTTTAAAAGCTCTTTTCCTGCAGGAGTGAGCTTATAATATTTTCTTGGAGGGCCCGAAGTAGATTCTTTCCATTCGTAGCTTAATTGCCCTTCATTTTTAAGGCGCATAAGTAGGGGATAAAGAGTCCCTTCCACTACAATAAGTTTTGCATTTTTCATCGCTTCAATTATCTCCGACGGATAAGCATCCTTTTCTGATAATATGCAGAGTATGCAAAACTCGAGCACGCCTTTTCTCATTTGAGCCTGCCCAACGTTATCGTTCTGGCGGGGTTGTGTGCTGTCTGTTTCCATAGTATATATTTTTTAGTAGTTGACGATACAAAGATATATATAAATACTAATACCTTGCAATACATAGTACTAATATATTTAATAAGTACCTGATAATCAATAAATAAATTTTTATGTAAAGCTATAAAAATAGTGAAATAGTCTTTTTTGACCAATTTTTGAATACTGCTTTTTTAAAAATGTTTCGGAAAGCTTCGGAAAATGTCGTTTTTCTATGAATTCTCCGTTTTACGTTTACCCTGAAGCAATATTCTCTCTACTAATTCCTTTTCTTTTTCCGAATCAACAATTATCTGCACTGGCCTGTGTTTTGCAGGTATATCCATTATTTTTGGATCGTAATTCCCACGCATCTTCCATAGCTTATCAATAGCATATATCATTTCCCTTAGGCTAGGCTTGCAGGGAACCTTTACAAAGCCTTCTTTAGTGCGTACAAGCTTCTCCTGTTCAAACTCCCCATCGGCAATTGCACATAGTTTGGCTTCCAGTTCCAGGCTGCTGCGCATCCATTTTTCCGTAGCTTCAGTAATTGCTTCTGCTCTTATGGCTTCCATTATTGCTTCTTTTTGCTGCATATGGCCTGCCAGCACGTCGCAGGCAAGAGCTACATATCTTTCTACGGTCCGCTCTGTTACATTCCATGTAGCAGTATAATGGTGTAGTATCTCTTTCCTTTCTATACCTTCTTCCAGCTTCCCGCTTATTTCAGTTATGCGTGCATTTAATTCTAATCGTGTACACATATTACAAATGATTTAATTTATACTTGCAAATTTAAATCATAGATTAATAATATGTAATAAAATATTAAATATTTATTAACCACCTCATTTTTACTAGGCTCTGAAAACCCGGGAGAGGTGGAATATTTGTAGTAACGAATATAGCCAACTAGAATCTATTACCCGCCGACTACCATTGATATTATCCATCTTCAATACTCCTTTGGCGGGTATGTTTTCGTAATGTTTGTAATATCTACAAACATTTCACCCCGCTGGGCTTATACAAAACGCCATTTTGCCTATTTTTACCTATGCCTATACAAGCAACAAATAGCATGAAGCCACTATTAATTCTAATACTATTCCTTTCCTTGAGCATTGCAGCTTTTGGGCAAGAGTACCCAGACAGTGGCTTTACCAATAAAGCAGAAGCCAAGAACCTGACGGTAAATGGTGTAAAGGAGGGGAAGTGGGTGGAATATTCCACTGGTAATTACGATACTGCTGTAACAAAAGACACAATCCTGGTAGCGTTCTATCGCCTTGTTACATATAAGGCCGGTATTCCATCAGGTATAGTAAGAGGGTATTATAAAAGCGGGAAATTGTATTATGAAACCCCATATGTTAATGGAAAACTAAATGGAATTCAAAAAGTCTACTACGAGAACGGAATACGGGCCGTAGAATCGTCTTACATGGGGGGAAGAGAAGAGGGTATAGATAAAAGATATTACAAGAGTGGGAATTTAAAGCAAGAAGTTACATACTCAGGGGGTAAAGAAAATGGAATGCAGAAGGATTATTATGAAGACGGGAAATTATTGTCCGAATTCCCGGTTATTAATGGCAGGCTAAATGGAACAGGGAAGGAGTATTATGAGAGTGGTAAATTGAAAGAAGAGGAGCCGTTTATAAAAGGTAAGCTAAATGGCTTGGGTAGATATTATTATGAGAGCGGTGCAGTAGAAATTGAAACTCCGGTTACTGATAACAAAAAAGATGGAGTGATGAAAATTTTTTATGAAAGCGGAATAGTAAAGAGTGAAAGCCCTTATAAAAATGATAAATTAAATGGTACGTATAAAGAATATTATGAGAGCGGGAAATTATTGGACGAGGAGCCATACACTGATGGGAAAATAAACGGGCTAGTAAAAGGCTATTATGAGGATGGTAAATTAAAAGCTGTGGCTACGTTTACCGATAGTATAGTAAATGGGGCATTGAAAGAGTATTATGAGAACGGTAAATTACAATATGAGGCTACTTATGCCAATGGCAAGTTAAATGGAGTGGCAAAGGGATATTATGAGAATGGGGTGGAAAAGGTAGAAATTCCTTTCAGCAATAATAAAACTACTGGGCTAATGAAGGCATATTATGAAAGCGGTAAGATAAAAAA
>DATHOD010000076.1:0-26769 GCA_035485295.1 Bacteroidia bacterium | reverse complement strand
CAAGAGCCAGGTTCATAACATTAATAGCGCCTAATCCTTCAGGATGCGGAGCAGTCATATGATGCGCGTCAGCAGTCATGCCACCGCCAACTACCTCTGCATAAATCTTAGCTCCACGTGCCAATGCATGTTCCATCTCTTCTAGGATGATACATCCAGCACCTTCTCCCATTACAAAACCATCGCGATCTTTATCAAATGGGCGGGAAGCTGTTTCTGGTGAATCATTGCGTTCAGAAAGGGCTTTCATAGCATTAAATCCTCCAATACCTGCCTGGTCAATAGCAGCTTCAGAACCACCCGTAACTATAATATTAGCCTTACCTAGTCTTATATAGGTAAATGCATCTATCATAGCGTTAGTTGATGAAGCACAAGCAGATACAGTAGTGAAATTAGGACCCCTTAAACCATATTTTATTGAAATATGGCCCGAAAGGATATCTACAATCATTTTAGGAATAAAGAAAGGATTGAAACGAGGTGTTCCATCTCCTCTGCCAAAGTTTACACATTCTTCAAGAAATGTATCTAAGCCTCCGATACCGGAACCCCAGATAACGCCAACTCTGTCGCGATTGATCTTTTCAAGGTCAAGGCCTGAATCCTTCATAGCCTGTTCAACAGCTACTAAGCCATACTGTGCATAAGGGTCTATTTTGCGGCCCTCTTTTCTTTCAAAGTGATCCTCTATACGGAAGCCCTTAAGTTCGCAGGCAAAACGGGTCTTGAATTTTGCGGGATCAAAACGCGTAATAGGGGCTGCACCACTTACTCCTCCGGTAAGACCAGACCAGAACTCTGGTATGGAATTTCCAATAGGGGTAAGAGCACCGAGTCCTGTTACTACTACGCGTTTTAATTGCATTGAGTATACAGGGAAGTAATTATTTTACGTTAGCTTCAATGTACGCAATAGCTTCTCCTACAGTGTTTATCTTTTCAGCTTGCTCGTCAGGAATTGCGATATTGAATTCTTTTTCAAAATCCATGATGAGTTCAACGGTATCAAGGGAATCTGCCCCTAAATCATTGGTGAAGCTTGCCTGAGGGGTTACTTCCTTTTCATCAACGCCTAATTTATCTACGATAATTTTCTTTACTCTCGATTCGATAGAGGCATCTGTTTTATTTGTCATGGGTTAGTTGATTTTAAATTGGCTGCAAAAATAATAAAAATGGAATACAAAAAGCTTTCAAACAAAAACTTACTTTATTAACACATTATTCACCATTTATGCTATAAATACTACCTTTGTTTCTTACTTATCACAATATTTTCAAATATTCCCCTATGGAAGACATAAACAAACCCGCACAGGTTAATATTAATATAGAACTGCCCGAAGACGTAGCAGAAGGCATTTATTCCAACCTGGCTATTATTACACATTCTAATTCTGAGTTTATTATTGATTTCATACGAATTATGCCAGGTGTGCCTAAGGCCAAGGTAAAGTCCAGGATATTGCTTACACCGCAGCATGCTAAAAGGCTTCTTAAAGCACTTAAGGATAATATGACCAAATACGAGTCGGTGCATGGTACGGTAGAAGATACCGAGGTGAATTCCATACCAATGAATTTTGGCGGTCCTACCGCACAAGCTTAGCAAAGGCAGAATATTGAATATCGAATGCTGAATGTTCAATTTTGAGGTGAACTGCAGATTCATAGCAAAAGAAAGGTTTATAAAAACTTCGGCATTCATTATTTCTTATTCAATATTCGATATTTCAGCATAGTTACATGGTAGCAGCCTTTATTCGTTTAATTCGTCCTTTAAACCTTATTATGATATTGTTCACGCAATACATGGTGAGGTTTGCTTTTTTGTACCCTGTATATAAGGCAGTGGGTTTTTCATTACAGTTGAATGAGATGGTATTCTTTATGTTCTCTATGGCTTTTGTATTCATGGCTGCAGGTGGGTATATTATCAATGACTATTGCGATATGGCTATTGATAAAGTGAATAAGCCATTAAAGGTTATTATAGGAAATACTATTTCGGTTAATATGGCATTAACTGCGTATTGGGTATTGAGCGGCATAGGTATTACTATAGGAGTGTGGGCATCTTATAAAGCGGGGTTGCCAAGTTTGGGATTATTGTTTTTCATTTACCTGTCTGGGCTTTGGTTTTATTCCAATACTCTAAAATATGTGTTCTTATTAGGCAATATTGTAATTGCACTTTTCCTCGCACTCGTGCCATTTACAGCCGGGTTAATAGAATTGTATGCTGATTTAAAAACCACGCTTTTTAATACAACTGACATTGATTTCGGGTATATACTTAGCTGGATAACGGGCATATCTGTTTTTGCATTTTTCTCTACTCTGGCACGCGAAATAATAAAGGACATGGAAGATATAGAAGGCGATACACAGGCCGGTTGCCGCACCATACCTATAGTATTGGGTGTACCCGATACCAAAAGGGTTGTACAGTTTGTATTGCTTCTCATATTCTTCTTATCAGGTTTTCTTCAATACAACCAGGCAAAGGGTGGCGACTGGATATCATTTTCATATTTCTTGATTTTTATTCAAATCCCGGTATTGTTTATTCTAAGGCAAACAAGCCGGGCAAGTGTTTCTTCCGATTTTCATAAAGTGAGTTTTGCGTTAAAATTGCTTATGGTTTCAGGTATTTCATATTTATTTGTATTCGCTTATACTATACACTAGCCTATGAATTTTGCAGATCTTATGTCCGGTAAAATGAAGATAATTCTTGCTTCACAATCATTGCGCAGAAGACAATTGCTTGAAGAGGTAGGGTTGAAATTCGAGTTACGGATAAAAGATGTGGATGAATCATATCCCGATAATTTGCAGTGTGAAGAGGTTGTGCGGTACATAGCTGAAAAAAAATCAAGTGCGTTTGCAGATGCAGATCTGAGTGATGGTTCTGTACTTATAACAGCCGATACTATTGTATGGCTTGATGGCGGTTCCCTTCTTAAACCTACCGATGAACAAGATGCTATTAATATGCTAGGAAAACTTTCGGGCAGAAAGCATAGGGTTGCAACAGGTGTTTGTCTTCGTTCTAAAGACAAGAAAAAAGTATTTCATGTGCTGACCGATGTTACTTTCAAACCACTCTCGTTGGAAGAAAGAACATACTATATAAAGAACTATAAACCCTACGACAAGTCCGGTTCTTATGGTGTGCAGGAATGGATAGGATATATTGGTATTGAACGTATTGAAGGCTCCTATAGCAACGTTATGGGCTTGCCCATGAAAGAGCTTTACGAAGAACTCCTCCAGTTCTAAGCCTGATAAAAAGCATTTATAAAGCTGATATAGGTCAGTCATAACGGCATTTGCTTTTTAGTAATTTCGCTCCATAATTATGAAACCTTACAACAAAGGCATAGTAGTCTGGCTTATTACAGGATGCATCCTGATATGGGCAATGGTAATTGTAGGTGGCATTACCCGCCTTACACATTCCGGACTTTCTATGGTAAAGTGGAACATAACGGGAATACTCCCGCCCATGACCGAACAAGCCTGGCAGGAAAAATTTGCTGACTACCAACAGACGCCTGAATACAAGCAAATCAATACCTACTTTACTGTATCCGATTATAAATCTATTTACTGGTGGGAATATATCCATCGCACTATTGGCAAAATGATTGGTTTGGTGTTCTTTGTTCCATTTCTTTATTTTCTGTATCGTGGTTGGTTAAAAGGCAAACTGTTGAAACAGGCACTTGGCATATTTGCATTAGGTGGATTGCAAGGTGTGTTGGGCTGGTTTATGGTAGCCAGCGGTTTGCAAGATGTTCCTCATGTAAGCCATTATTTTCTGGCTGCCCATCTCTTTACTGCCTTCACTACTTTCGGATTTTCCTTTTGGGTTGCGCTTGACCTGATATACCCACCTTCTAATACTGAAGACCGTTTCAGGTCTTTGAAAAAATGGAGTTATATCCTTCTTTTTTTTGTGGTGCTTCAAATAATATATGGTGCTTTCACTGCCGGCTTGCGTGCAGGGCAGTTCGACCCAACCTGGCCTAAAATGGCCAATTACTGGATAGCTCCAGAAGTAACTAGGCTTGCCCCGCTCTGGAAAAACTTTATTGATGGCATTGCCGGAGTTCAGTTTATTCATAGGTATAATGCGTATGTAGTAGTAATACTTGTTTTCATTGTTTGGTTCAAAGCGCGTAAAATTGAGTTGTTGCCAGTGCAGCGCAAAGGCATCAACTTCTTAATAGGAATGATTCTTGTACAGTTCCTGCTTGGGGTGTTCACCCTTGTTTACTCTGTTCCCGTAACATTAGGGGTATTGCACCAAACAGGAGCATTCCTGCTGTTTGCTTCCACTATATATGTTATACATCAGTGGAGCCTTGCTAATAAAGCCACATAGTACTTACCTAGTAAGCTGTACCCAGCCTTTATACAAATACCCGTCTACGGTAAGCGAATAGAAATAAGTTCCATCGGGTAATGGTTTGTCTTGCATGTCTTGTCCTCTCCATACAACAGAACTGTTGTTATAGCCATTTCCTTTCCATACTTCTGTTCCCCAGCGATTGTATATTATAGCTTCATTATTAGGGAAGAGGTCAATATTGTCTATTTGCCAAAAGTCATTATGTCCGTCACCATTAGGTGTTAAACCGGTATAGATAACTATTTTGCAAGGCGCTTCACTGCCCTTAATACTGAAAGTATCACTCAGCGTTAGGCCGGCTTTATCGGTAACTTTTACCGAATACGAACCTGGTTTAAGTCCACTTATATCAGCACTGTTAAGTGTTGTGTCGCTAGACCATACGATAGTGAATGGTGGAGTACCGCCGTTAAGCACCAATATCGCACTACCATCGTTGTTGTTTAAACACGATTCATTCGTAGGTTCAATGGTAAAACTAAGCGTGGTGTTCCCAACAGTAATAGGTTGTTCGAATCCTTCTGTTAAATAGTTTCCATTGCTACCTTGCAAAGTTGCAGTAGCAGGTTCACCAACCGAATATGATAAAGTTGTTCCTCCGTTCGATCCATATCCGCCGCCTGATCCAATAACGGTAGGTGTAAGCATCGTTTGTGCGAAACAACTTACTGGCAAAATGGCAAACAAAAAGAAAACCTTACGCATGGTTAAATGTATTTTACTTCTTCAGGTAAATGATAAAATGTTGGATGCCTGTATACCTTGTCGTTTGCAGGGTCAAAGAATTCTCCCACTTCTTCCGGTGTAGATGCAGTAATACATTCAGCAGGTACCACCCATATGCTTGTTCCCTCGTTACGGCGGGTATATACATCACGTGCATTCAGTAATGCCAGTTCCTTATCAGCCGCATGAACACTGCCTGCATGCTTAAAAGGCTGGCCCGATTTCGATTGAATAAATACCTCCCACAGAGGCCATTGATTGTCTTTTACTTCCATATATTATGCTGCTTTCTTGCGTTTTTTATTGGCGTATGCTGTTGCTGCTTCGCGCACCCATTTACCATCGTTATAGGCTTTTATACGTGCGTTCATGCGTTCGCGGTTACAAGGACCATGGCCGCTAATAACCTGGTGAAATTCATCCCAGTTAATAGTTCCAAAATCCCAGTGCTTGCGCTCTTCGTTCCATTTTAAATCTTTATCGGGTATAGTAATACCAAGGTATTTAGCCTGGTCAACTGCCCTGTCTACAAACTTCTGCCTTAGCTCATCGTTGCTTTCGCGTTTCACGCGCCACTTAGCCATATCAGAACTATGTAAAGAATCTTTATCCGATGGGCCGAACATCATCATAGATGGCCACCACCAGCGGTTAAGCGAATCTTGTGCCATTGCCTTTTGTGCAGGTGTGCCTTTACATAAGGTCATCATAATTTCATACCCCTGGCGTTGGTGGAAACTCTCTTCGCGGCAAATCCTTATCATAGCACGTGCATAAGGGCCATACGATGCCCTTTGCAACATAACCTGGTTAATGATGGCTGCACCATCTACCAGCCAGCCTACTGTGCCAATATCGGCCCAGGTAAGGGTAGGGTAGTTGAATATGTTCGAATATTTTGCTTTGCCTGTATGTAATTGGTTAAGCATCTCCTCGCGGCTAATACCAAGTGTTTCAGCAGCTGAGTATAAGTATAGGCCATGTCCGGCTTCATCTTGCACCTTAGCCAGCAGAGCGGCTTTACGGCGAAGGTTAGGGGCACGGGTAATCCAGTTGCCTTCGGGTAACATACCCACTACTTCTGAGTGGGCATGCTGAGATATTTGCCTGATTAGGTTCTGGCGATACTTATCCATCATCCAGTCCTTAGGCTCTATATACAGATTGGCATCTATTTTCTCCTGGAACTTCTTCTCTAACTCTTGTGTCGATAGATTTTGCATAAATTCAATTGTATGCTACAAATATAAAATATTCAAATTAAAATAAGTACAATTCAATGGCTTTTTACTGTTTGTGACTCTAATCATTGTTTGCCCTCTCCCATCCTCTCCCACGCGGGAGAGGCGTTACATGTCCCCCTTCGGAGGGGGCAGGGGGAGGAATGTTCCTGTCATTTGCAAGTAACGAAGCAATCTCAGTTTTGGGCGTGCCCCTTCGGGTCGCGCTTTACGCTGCAAGTCCCGTGGGGCTTTCCGCTACAATCGCTCACGCAAATGTCTCCCTTCGGAGGGGGCAGGGGGAGGAATGTTCCTGTCATTGCAAGTAACGAAGCAATCTCAGTTTTTGCATTTTCCTGCAATTTGTTACAGTTTTTTGCAATTTCCAGGAAATATAAATTATCAATCATTTGAGTATCAATGTTTTTTATCTTTTATTGAATCTGCATTGCAATTTTGTCGTTTTCCGACATTCCCGACATTTTATTTCTATCATGTAATCGATTGTATTTCAGTTAAATAAGCCAAAATTGTGTCAAAAAGTGACGGTTTTATTTTTTCTCTTAAAAGATGTTGGCCTGCTTAATATTGCCTTTCGAATCTATAAAATAAACCCTATTATGAACCCCAAATTGGAATTCATAATAGGGCTTTGGTTTAAAATGGCCGAATTACCTGTTTTAATGGTGATCGTGGTGCTCGTCTTCCGGACCATGATGGTATCTTCTGTTCTCTCTCCATTCCCTTCCACCTCTGTCATGATAATACCAAACATTCTCCCTTACATAAAATCCGCCTACCGGCTCTGCATACGCAACGCATCCCTGTATTAAAAATGCCCCAAACAAGCATACTAATAAAATTAATGTTTTCATGTCATTTACTATTGATTCAAAAGTAAAATTATGCCAGGTAAATCCTTTTTGGTGTTTATTTCTTCCAATGGCTCAAAACCTTAGTTCAACAGGTGTATTATTTGACTTTTGCCCCTCTAAATCTCTCCGCCAACTGGCGGAAGACTTCAGTAATTGCAATTAACTAACACCTCCTCCATTTGGAGGAGGCAGGAGGGGGTAAGGGCAGCCCGTAGTATTCTTATTGCAAATTTACTCCACACTCTCTTTTCAAAATCAAAAATCAGTGGGATTTTTCAACAGGCTCGAGTGCCCCACTGTAGTCTCCCCACGCGGGGAGACGAAACCAATATAAAGTTTAACCCTTCCACGCATGGGGAAGGGGAGGGATGGGGCAGACCAATGCCTGGTAATATTTTGACTGTATATTTATCGTGTATTTATTCATCTTATGAAACCAATTGAACGACCATTTTATTACGGAGCTTCCACAGAGATATTGAGGAGAGCAGAGGAATTAAGAAAGAATATGACCGATGCTGAAATGGCATTGTGGAAAAGACTAGAAAAGAATCAATTAAATGGGTTGCGATTCAGGGCACAGCATCCTATCGGTAAATTCATTGTGGATTTTTATTGTCATAGCGCAAAACTCGTTATTGAACTGGATGGTGAAATACATAAAAATAAAGTTTTAGCGGAGCGGGATGAAGGCAGACAATATGAGTTGGAAAAGTGGGATTTAAAAGTCATTAGGTTTAAAAATGAAGAAGTCCTAACGAATATTGAAAACGTTATAAAAGCGATAGAATCTGAAACACAAACTGGACAATAAGCCTTCACAGTGCCCTACTTTGGATCAGAATCTAACCCTTCCACGCGTGGGGAAGGGTAGGGATGGGGCAGACACACTCTCTTTTCAAAATCAAAAATCAGCAGATTTTTTCAACAACCTTAAATAGTTTAAAGCTTTGAAAAAACATATCCGAAATATCAAGAAAATAAAGTAGAATGCTCTAATCTTTTGGAACTAATATTAATTACTTTTATGTCAAAATCACTTGAAAATGAAATACAAGGAATTTATTATTCAAAATTATAAGGGCGTAAATACGGTAGAAATTGATCTGAAAAATAATAGAATACTAACTCTAGTAGGATTAAATGAAAGTGGAAAAACAACTATTCTAGAGGCTATTAATGTTTTTTATAACTTAACTAAAGGTAAAGACTTACCTAAGGAAAGAATAAATCTGATTAGGCCTAAAGGAACTGATTTTACAGGTGAGGTTATAATAGGGGGCACAATGATTTTGGAAGATGTAGATAAGCGAAAACTAGAAGATTATTGGAAAACAAGGAATAAGTTGTATAAAATCACAATCCCTGATCAATTTTCATATTCATTTAAATTTAAATATGAATTGCATGAATTTAAAGGCTTTACAAGAGAATGTAACTTCTTGCCAGTTGTAGTTGGACAACCAAAAATGCTCCATCAACATGAAGATCAAGAATGGCAGAATCTTATAGATTACATAAGGACCAATTTGACACCCGAAATTTTATATTATGAAGACTTTATTTTTGATATTCCAGATGAAATTAAATTTCCGTTAAAGGTAGTAAGCCCTACACCTACAGTTCTAAAAATTCCAACTATTGGTGAAGAGAAGAATAAGACTTGGCAATTGGTTTTAGATGACATGCTTAAAACGTCGAATTCTAAGTATGAATCGTTTAAAAAGAATATTATTGACATTTGGGATACAGATAATGAAACGGCAATTAACAGAATATCCCAAATTGAATCCTTGCTTGATAAGAAAATAACGAATAGTTGGAAGGAATTATTTCAAAAAAAGAATAATGCTTTAAATTTTAAGGAAATTAAGCTAAACTGCAACAAACAAGGAGATTCAATAAATGTATCATTTAAGGTAAAAACGGATTCAGGAAAGCTATTTTCTATTAATGAGAGAAGTAAAGGGTGTAAATGGTTTTTTTCTTTTCTGATTTTTACTGAATTTAGAAAAAACCGCACAGATAATATACTTTTTTTACTTGATGAACCGGCATCAAATCTTCATTCTTCGGCACAAAAGAAGATACTCGAGGCTATTTACGAGCTTAGTAATAAGTCAATGGTAATATACTCTACCCATAGCCATCATTTAATAAATCCTGCGTGGCTTTCTGGCGCGTTTGTCGTAGTGAATGATAAATTATCCGATGCAGACCTAATAGGAGAAATGACCTTTGATGATTCAGCTAAAATTTCATGCAAAAAGTATTTCAAATATATAGGAGATGGGGATGGAAGTGTTAAGGTATCTTACTTCCAGCCAATTTTAGATGCATTAGAATATACCCCAAGTGCTATTGAACCCATTCCCAATATTGTTATTACAGAGGGGAAATTTGATTGGTATGCGTTTAAATATTTTTCAGAAATAGTATTTGGGAAGAAACATCAAATTAATTTGTATCCAGGGGCAGGTAAAGATCAATTATATGATATTATTCGACTATATCTTTCATGGGGTAAAGATTTCTTAGTTATTTTAGATGGAGATATTCCTGGACAACAAGCTAAAAAGAAATATGTTGAAGAGTTTGGAGAATATATTAGGAATAAAGTTTTTACTATTAAAGATATATTAGGTTTAGAGGCTGATTTGGAAGGTCTTTTTGAAGACTCTGATAAAGAAAAAATCATAAAAGGAGTCTTGGGTAATAAAACTATTAATCTTATTGATAGAGGAAAAACGAAGAGTCAATTGAACTTAGCAATTAGTCATTTGCTTGTTGATAAGAAGCAAATAAACATGGGAGCTAGCACATCAGATAATTTTAATAGAATTTTTGAATTTATACACAAGAAGCAGGCAAGTAAATAGCCGCACTTTTGATTTTCTATCAATTTGTAAATTCAATTTCCCCATCATTCCGCCAAAAATTCTAATTTTGGCGGGCATTTCAATTTTAAAATTATAGCTTGTGATAAAATTCCACAAACTTGTTGTTTCCGATGTAAGAAAAGAGACTGCCGATAGCATCTCAGTGGCATTCGATGTGCCTGCCGATCTTCAGAATGAGTACGCCTTTATACAGGGCCAGCACCTAACCCTTAAGCTAACCGTAAAAGGGCAAGAGGTAAGAAGGTCCTATTCTATATGCAGCCCCGCAACTTCTTCCGGAGTAAAGGAGCCTTTGCGTGTAGCAATTAAGCGTGTAAAAGATGGCTTAGGTTCTAACTTTATAAACGATAATATTAAGAAGGGCGATAGTATTGAAGTAATGACCCCTAACGGTCATTTTTATAGTGAACTGAAGCCAACCAACAAAAAGCACTATGTACTATTTGCAGGTGGCAGCGGTATCACTCCTATGATGTCAATTATCCGCACTACACTTATAGTTGAACCACAGAGCAAGCTAACCCTGTTCTATGGTAATTACAATGAGGATGCTTGTATCTTTAAAAAGGAAATTGATGACCTGGCAGCAGCTAACCCGGGCAGGATTACCGTTCATCATATATACGATAAGCCTAAGACAGCGGGGCACCCGGCTGAGTTTACCGGTATGCTTACCAAAGAGGTGGTAAAGAACCTCTGGAATAAACATGTAGAGAGAAACCCTGTGATAGAATACTTTATTTGCGGTCCCGGCCCAATGATGGAGAATGTGAAACAGGTGCTTGAAGATTCAAACGTGAACAAGCATTTTATACATATAGAATACTTTACCGCTGCTATTGAAGAGCCTAAGAAAACAGCCGATTCAAAGGGTGGAGTAGTTAGCGAGGTTACAGTAATAATGGATGGAAAAGAAACTACTTTTCAGCTAGCAACCAGCGGCCAGCATATTTTAGATGCAGCTATGGATGCGGGAGTAGATACTCCATTTTCATGCAAAGGTGGTGTATGTGCTACCTGTCGTGCTAAGCTTTTAGAAGGTAAAGTAGAAATGGATATGAATTATGCACTTACCGATGACGAAGTGGCAAGCGGATATATTCTTACCTGCCAGTCGCACCCTACAACACCAACCGTGATTGTAGATTATGACCAAGGCTAAGCCGCTGCAAATAATGAATATCGAATACTGAATTTTGAATTTCGAAGTACGTACATTTAAAAACTCGCAATACTCATTACCCAATACTACACCCACATGAAGAAGATTACCCTTATTTGCGCAGCGCTTTTTATAGCTGTTGCCTTTGTGGTTTCCTGCAGTGATAACCAGCCTGCAAACAACAATACCTCTGCCACCGATAATTCAACACCTCCGCCAGCCAAGGTAGAAACCGTATTGCCTGATACCTCAACCCCAGCAGGTACTGCCGTATACCAACGCACTTGTATTGTTTGCCACCAGCCTGATGGTACCGGTATGGAAGGCGCTTATCCTCCCTTGGCTAAGTCTGATTATTTAATGAAAGATAAGTTCCGTGCCATACACCAGGTGCTTACAGGTTCATCGCGTGAGATTGTGGTGAACGGTAAAAAATACAATGGCGCTATGCCAAAGCAAGTATTGAAAGATGCTGAAGTTGCACAGGTGTTAAACTACGTGTACCATTCCTGGGGTAACAATGGCCCATTGGTTAGCTCTGCCGATGTAAAAGCGGTTAGAGATACGATGCCGAAATAGCCTTAATTAAAAATTACGAATTAGGAATTACGAATTTTTGTCGGTCTGAGCCTGTCGAAGACCTTTATTGTCATTCTGAACGTAGTGAAGAATCTAATACTATAATGCTCCGTCAATGTTTCGACTAGCTCAACATGACGTCAGTCTGAGCCTGTCGAAGACCATTCCTAAACCAGCAAATGAATTATTGATTTCGTTGCGAAATAATCTTCACTGTACCATTTGTTAATAGGGTGGATCTTTGCCTTAGTTGCAAGACTTCCTAACTCTTCTTTCAGATCTCCACCCTTCAGGTATATAATGCCATTACGCAGGTCATTCCTGTTGTCTTTATGTAGAAGGTGTTTTACATTGGTATAGAATTCACTAAGATTAGTAACAGCCCTACCGGTAACAAAGTCTACCTGTTCTTTTAGCTCTTCGGCCCTTACCTGCTCAGCATGTGCATTTTTCAGGCCAAGTTTTTCAATAATATCCTTTACCACCAAAATCTTTTTGCCAGTAGAATCTATCAGCAGGAAATTACATTTTGGGAAAAGTATAGCTAATGGTATTCCGGGTAATCCACCTCCTGTGCCTACGTCTATAATATCGGTATCCTTTTTAAACGTAATGAGCTTTGCAATGCTCATACAATGCAAAATATGATGGAGGTATAAATGCTCCATATCCTTACGTGAAATTAGGTTTATCTTCTGGTTCCAGTCGTGGTAAAGCACTCCCAGTTCTGTAAACTGCTGTTGCTGCTTTTCAGATAAGATGAAATACTTATTTAGGAGAGTAATGTTGTCTTCTGTCATGGCTGAAGCCTTATCGGGTATTATGTAATAACCCCGACCTTAAGGTCGGGGTTACAAGTTCGAAATGTATAATGGGCTTTAGCCCTGATTGAGTATTAACAATCACAAGTCAATCAGATTTTGTCTTTTGAATTCTTAAGAATGTGGAGTAATATCTCCTTTGCCCTGAACAACTGCCCCTTTACAGTACCAATAGGCATATTCAAATGGGCCGCTATTTCTTCGTAAGACCATTCTTTAAAGTAGCGCAGTTCAACCAAGGTGCGGTAACGTGGTTTAAGCTTGTCTACCAGGTCGTGCATCAGTTTTATTTTCTGCTTTTTAATGAACTTTTCTTCAGGGTCAAGGTAGCCTGATTTAAGGTCGATCGGCATAGAATCACCATCCTCATTCTCAAATGTCTTATCAATGGAGATAGGCTTTATCTTCTGCCTGCGCATATGGTCAATACAGTTATTGGTAGCTATCTTGAACAGCCAGGTACTGAACGCGTAATCGGGGGTATAGTGTGCAAGTCCTTTAAAGGCTTTACCAAAAGCTTCCATGGTAAGGTCATCGGCGTCGTCCTGGTTCTTCACCATCTTCACCATCATGTAATAAATAGAATCGTAATAACGCTTTAACAGCTCAGCATAAGCCCTTTGGTCTCCCTTGCTTGCTTGCTGTACTAGCTCATAATCATGATACGCCTTAGCCGATAAATGCTCTAAGTTTTCCATTTTGCTTCTTTAAACAACATATTCGCTATTGTCACCCCAGGGTAAAAGGCAAACAATAACAGCCACTCTATTATAGGCGAATATACGAATAAATCTTTTTCGCCCAGCTTTTTCATGGCCTTGTTGTAAATCAGCATTTGCATTATAAGACGTATACCGAACATCGCCAGTGCCACACTCCACCATGGGGTAAAGAGCAATGCCACGAACGTTATCCAGAAGAAATATTGGCTTAGGCTGATAAGGCCTATAACAGCCAGTGTTGATCCTTTATAGTATTTAGCGGTAGATACATGCCTGCGTTTCTGGCGCACCCATTCCCTAAGGCTTGTCTTGGGGGTAGATAGGGTAATACAATCAGGGCAAGCAGCTATGCGGGTATTGAACTTGCTCGATGCCTTATTCACAAAAAGGTCATCATCACCCGATGGGACATGGCAATAAGGAGCAAAGCCCTTTTGCCTTAAAAACAACGATTTTTTATAAGCCAGGTTCCTTCCTACACCCATATACGGCATTCCTGCCATAGCCAGTGAGAGATATTGTACCCCAATTTGGAATGTATCCATGCGGATAAGGTAATTGATAAGCCCACCTTTTTTCTCATATCCTCCATAACCAAGCACTATCTCAGTTTCCTCATCGAATGATTGTATCATGTCCTTTAACCAGCCATTGCTGGCAGGGTAGCAGTCAGCATCGGTAAACACCAGGTATTCGTATTGGGCACTTTTAATACCAATAGCAAGGGGTAGTTTCTTGTTGTGCTTGTAAACCTTATCCTCATGTATTTGCAATGCCTTTAGGCGTGGGTTGGTTTCCTGTAGGCGGTTAAGAATGCCTTGTGTGCCGTCGGTTGAACAGTCGTTTACTACAATAACCTCAAATTCGGGGTAATCCTGTTCTAATACTTTAAGAATATTTTTTTCGATATGGGCATCCTCGTTGCGTGCGCAAATAATTACCGATACCGGCGGAAGCTTGCCCGAAGTGTTCTTGTGCCTCTTCCTGAAAGCGAAGCCAGAGTGCACAAATAGGTAAAATCCCATTTGTATGGCGAAGAAAACACAGAAGGAAATAAATATAATATTAATGAGTATTAACGGCATAGTAATTTTATTTCTGCAAAACTACCTTGACTTTTGAGACAGAAACCTGCTATTTTTGGCATCATTTCAACAGTTTAATTAACATATTTTGTCATTTCAACTACTACATAAAGATACACAAACTTCCGCTAGGGCTGGCGTGGTTACTACTTCTCACGGAATTGTAGAGACTCCCGTTTTTATGCCCGTGGGGACCATAGGCACGGTAAAGGGTATAACTCAACAGGACCTAATTGCTGATATTAAAGCCCCTATCATTCTGGGGAATACATATCACCTGTACATACGTCCCGGTATGGAGATAATGAAAAAGGCAGGGGGACTGCATAAATTCATGCATTGGGACAAGCCAATCCTTACCGATAGCGGTGGATTCCAGGTCTATTCTCTTTCACCTACGCGTAAACTAACCCATGAGGGGGTTGAGTTTACATCGTACTTAGATGGCACCAAACACTTTTTTACCCCTGAACGCGTTGTAGATATACAGGGCATGATAGGCTCTGATATTATTATGCCGCTGGATGAATGTGTGTCGTACCCTTCTGAATATATATACGTGCAGAAATCTATAAAACTTACCCACCGCTGGCTTAAACGCACCGCCGATCATTTCCGTGCCCGTGGCGAAGATGCTCCCAAGCAATTGCTGTTTGGGATAGTGCAGGGGGGGACATATTCAGACTTACGTGTAGAATCTGCAAAAGCAGTAGTTGAAAATGACTTAGATGGTAATGCTATTGGTGGTTTATCGGTAGGTGAACCTGCTGAAGAAATGTATGAAATGACAGAAAGGGTAGTGGCCCATCTGCCGGAACATAAGCCCCGTTACCTTATGGGTGTGGGTACACCAGATAATCTATTGGAATCAGTTGCATTGGGTATAGATATGTTCGATTGTGTAATGCCTACCCGTAATGCCCGCAATGGCTGGCTGTTTACCAGTAACGGTGTGATTAACCTGATGAACAGTAAGTGGAAAGAAGACTTTTCAGCTCTTGACCCTGACGGCACATCATTTGTAGATACCTATTATTCTAAGGCGTACGTCCGCCATTTGCATCATTCTAAAGAAATGCTGGGGGCGCAAATCAGCAGTATTCATAACTTAGCATTCTACGTATGGCTTATAAAAGAAGCCCGCAAACATATTATAGAAGGTGATTTTGCCTCATGGAAAAAGGATATGGTAAAACGTGTAACCAACCGCCTGTAAGTGTATGAAGAAGCATGTTAAATTACGGATCCACGGAAAGGTGCAAGGGGTATATTACCGTGCAACTGCAGTTGATAAGGCAAAGTTTTTTGGAGTAGCTGGCTTTACACGTAACGAACCTGACGGTACAGTTTATATAGAAGCTGAAGGTGATGAAGAAAACATAAAAAGATTTATTGAATGGTGCCATATTGGTTCAACAAGATCTGTAGTAGAAAAGGTGTTAATTGAAGAAGGAGACTTGAAGCATTATGAGAACTTTATTACAGTTCGTATTATATGAAAAAGCTGGATATATATATCCTACGTAAGTTCCTGGGCACTTTTGTCTATTCTATTAGCCTTATCACAGTTATTATTATCATTTTCGATATATCGGAAAAGATAGATCCCTTTATAGCCAGGCATGCGCCGTTCAAGGCTATCATCTTCGATTATTATTTGAATTTTCTTCCTTACGTAATCAATCTGTTCAGTCCGCTGTTCACATTTATTGCAGTTATTTTCTTTACATCTCGTCTTGCTGCACGTAGTGAGATTATTTCTATACTCAGTAGTGGTATTAGCTTCCGCAGGTTTACTTACCCGTACATAGCTGGTGCTGTGCTTATTGCGGGGCTTTCGCTTTATCTTAATCATTGGGTAATACCTGACTCAAATAAGGTAGAGGTTGAGTTTGAAAATAAATATGTGCGCAGTGCATATCGCAATAGCGATATGAATATTCATAAACAGATTCTGCCGGGTGAGTACATGTTTGTTGAACACTTCGATAACAACACAAACACAGGCTATAAATTCTCACTTGAGCATCTGGATAATCAGGTACTGACCTACAAAATGATGGCTGAATATATTCTTTGGGATAGCACCAAGAAAGATTGGAAGATCTATAATTACTTTGTCAGGAAGATTGCAAAGGATGGTACGCAGTCAATTAGTTCGGGAATGGAAAAAGATACAGCCCTTGCATTTACAGCCGCTAATTTTGTTGAAAGGTTAGAGAGTATTGAGGCAATGAATTATACCGAACTCAATAAATATATCGACCAGCAGCGCCTCGCAGGGTCTAATAATATTTTGTTCTTTGAAGTGGAGAAGTATAAGCGAACAGCTTTCCCATTCGCCACTTTCGTGCTTACGTTTATTGGTATAGCCCTCTCTAGTAGAAAGGTTCGTGGTGGTACTGGATTGCATTTAGGGTTGGGACTACTGTTAGCCTTCTCCTTCATACTCTTTATGCAAGTATCAACAACCTTTGCCGAAGCCGGACACATTTCTCCGCTTCTTTCTGTTTGGATACCCAATGTGATATATGGAATACTTGCTTTCTTTATGATGCGGGCAGCTCCTAAATAGTTTTCTAAAAGACTTCTTCCAGCACCAGGTGCGATTTTAAGGGAGCCATTCCAAAGTGCAATTCGAAGTATTCCAGCAATCCTCTTAATAGTTTCTTTCTTACATCTGAAGGTATCACAGGAACATAAAATTGTTCCATTGGTAAAGGAGTAAGTATGCTCAGCCATTTGCTTTCCTCGGCATCTAAGTAATGCGGATGCATAGGTTTGCTATGCTGGTATTTACTTTCTTCCAGATTAAAGTACGGAGTCAATTCTGAAATATTGCCCTTTGGCAAAAGACCCAATTGCTCTGATAAACGAATTATAAAAAGTATGTGGAAGTTTGTGCACTTCTTTTTAGTTTCATTAAGCAGGCATATTGAGTCACGAACAAATTCATATAGCGTTTCATCTTGTGAAGACTCTTTAAAACAGCGCATAATAAGTTCCGATAGAAAAATGGCAATTGAACTTTTCTCAATATTCATACTGATACTATTCGTATGAACTGCCGTTTCAATTTCTTTTAACTGGGTAAGGTTATTATTCTCTTTATGGCTTATCTCAGCATTTGTAATGGAGAGGGGCTGCAATACACTTACCCTGGTTTTTGAAGTTTTTTTATGAATGGAACTTACCCAGCATGATAGTAATCCCATTTCCCGAGTATAAAGCTTAACTACCGCACTATTATCCTTGTAAGGATGCAGTTGCAGTACAATAGCTTCGGTAGTAAGATACATGAGCGTTTAATTGATGAACAGCAGCTTAGCAATATGCGTTTGTGTTCCGTCAGGGCTGGCGCAGAAAACAAGGTAAACGCCTGTTTGAACACGTTTGCCATCGAAATTGGTGCCATACCAAATAGCTTGTCCGCCCAGGGCTGTTGTATGGTAAACTATTTCTCCATTTATGGTGGTAATCTTTACATCCGAATTTGTTACCAATCCTGTTATTGCTACCGGGCCATCATACCCATGCGGAACGGGGTTAGGGTAGGCATACACATTTGTAAACTGGGTATTCCCTTCAGTAGCCGTTCCACGGTAAGAAACAACACCCTGGTCAGTGCCAAAGAGCACTTCTCCGGTTTTTGGGTTAATCGCTATCTCCTGCACGTTGTTTGATAACAAAGGGCTGTTAGCTGCAGTAAAATTTAATACCTGCTGTGTTCCGTCTGCCGACATAAGGAATGCTCCTCCGCCTTGTGTTCCTATCCATTTACGATTGGCTCCGTCTACTGCAATGCAATTAGTAGTTTGGTTTTGCATCAGATACTGTGTATAGCCATTTTGGTTTACATATACATTAGCTGCATCCCAGTCACCATTACCGTCATATACATTATCAGGTGAATAAAATACTACTACCTTTTGGTCCGTTCCCACCCATATGGCGCCGTTCAAATCTTCTGTCATGCAATATAAGTTCAGGCTGGGTAATGCTCCATGGTGAGTGCCGCTGTTTATTATTTCTGTATTACTTGTACTGGGTTGACTGAATGTGCCATTATCCTGGAATGCAAGTATCCCCTGGCTTGGCATTATTGCCCATTTTGCACCGCTTCTGGTAACCAATAATTGCACAACCTGTGTGCCCTGATTTAAAAAGCTGCTGAAATTAAATTGCTTCCATGTGCCATCTGTTTTTCTAACAGCCAGGTAATTAGAAGCTGCTATACAACTGGTTGACCATAAATTTCCTAAGGTATCATAGCCAATTCCTGCTATCCTCCTAATTGTACAACCACCACAATCAACTGGAGCTATGTCTGCTGTGTCGAAACTAGTGATACTTGTGTTAGTGTATTCCCAAATACCATTGTCAAAGCTACCTGCGAATACATGCTTTGGGTTATTAGGGTCCATTGCCAGGCAATTAACATCGTTCATGTTAACACCAGTAGGCGGTGGTATTAAGCTCCATGTTCCATCCTGAAATGTTGAAACAGGGGAATTATTATAGTCAGGTGAGTATGCTGAAGTATATCCACCTGGTGTTATCCATATAGTGCCATCACCAGCTACGTTAATAGAAGCGACCTCATTTGAAAATGGCCCGGGTGGGTCATAGGCCTGGCTTGTATAGTATGTAGTCTCGGTTTTAACTAAGCCGTAATAAGAATCTGCTACCCAAATATTCATATTCCCGTCAAGTAGTGCGTCAAGTGCAGATCTTGAGCCAGTAGACGAGCTGAAATTATAGTTTCCAAGGTTTATTGTACTGTACCCAAGTAAATACGCTTGAGCATGAAACGACGTAGTTAATACAAGATAATTTACATTTTTAACAGTAGATGATTGAATTGAGTGGATAAAGTCAGTGCCATTTACATAAGCAGCAGGCCCTGTGAAATTCGCATGGGTCCATTTGCCATTAAAGTACACATACACGGTATCTTTACCATATAGCGGAGTGGTATTGGCAAGTGTAGAATAATAACTGGAATAACATAAATAGAGTGAATCGCCAACAGTAGCTATACAATCAAAAGCTACAGGAGTACCGGGGGTAGGATAAGGAATGGTACTGGCTTTTATCAGTTTCCAGTCGTTAAAGTTGCTGAAATTTGGATCAGATAATGCAATTTTATAAGCGCCTCCGGCTGTTGCTGCAAATAGTGTATCGTTACATGCAGATACTCCATAAACATTAAGGGCACTTCCTCCCGGCCCGATAACATAGGTATACATAATTATATCCTGGGTAAGGTCCACTTGTATTATTCCCTGAGCACATGATATATACGCCTGGGTACCAATAAAGTATATGTTGTTAATAATTTTGCTGCCTTGTACAGGTGCATTTTTTAAGTCAGGTAGATTCGTTATTCTTCCACCTTGTACTAAATCTATGTTACCATCGGAATAACCTATTACCAAAGTATTGGCAGCATTACTGAAACGTGCTACTGTTGGGCCAACATCAGAAAGCCCTGTTACTTTGTTGTATCGTTGTAATGAATTATCAATCGTACTATATGAAAACACTCCTGATCCTGCAACGCAAAATATCTTGCCATTACCCTGAGCCACTGTAACTCCTTGACTGTAAGAAAGGTAATCTTTCCACTGGCCTAATGGCACACCCTGGCCTTTTGCAGTTAATGAAACAAAGGCTATACCTAATGTTAAAATGAATAATTGTACTCGCTTCATATGATCAAATCTATGCAAAAATAACGGATAAAAAGTTGTTTTAGTATTTACAGATGATTAATACAGATAACTACATAAGAAGAGAAAGTAAAATGAGGCTCAATAATTTTGTTTTACTTTTGATGCCTACCCTTATTTTCTAGAAATTGGTTTTCAGCAGCATTATATTTCTTGTTTATTTTTTTCCTTTATTTCTTCTTGTCTATTTTATAGCCAATAAGAGGTATAAAAATATTGTTATTCTGGTTTCCAGCGTCATTTTCTATAGCTGGGGTGCACCTAAGTTCATTTTTGTAATACTGGGAACTACATTACTTGATTTTTTCCTCGTAAGGTTAATGTCGAGAATGGAGAATAGGTTTTACAGAAGATCTTTGCTCACAACCTCTGTACTTGTTAATCTCGGACTGCTTGTTTATTTCAAATATTCCAACTTCTTTATTGAAAATGTTAATGCAATTCTGGTTGGAGTGTTGCATGCAAAAGGTATAGAATGGACTAAATTTATTTTGCCTCTGGGTATATCATTTTATACATTTGAAACGATTACTTATGTTGTAGATGTATACAGGAAAGTACATAAGCCATTAAGTAACTTTTGGGACTACCAATTATACATTATACTTTTCCCGAAATTAATTGCAGGACCAATTATAAGGTATAATGAACTGGCGGACCAGATTACTGACAGGCCAGATACCATAGATGATAAGCTTACCGGATTTTATAGATTTACAATAGGGCTTTCGAAAAAGGTATTTATTGCAAATCAAATGGGCTCTCAGGCTGATGCCATTTTTGCAATGAATTATCAGACTCTTGATAGTTATTCGGCATGGATCGGGATTCTAGCATATACGTTCCAGATATATTTTGACTTCTCAGGATATTCTGACATGGCAATAGGTATAGGCAGAATGATGGGGTTTAGATTTCCCGAGAATTTTAATAATCCCTATATATCTCAAAGTATTACTGAGTTTTGGAGGCGATGGCATATAACTTTAGGCAATTGGATGAAGAACTACCTGTATATTCCACTTGGGGGGAATAGAACCAAAAGTAAAGTCCGTCTTTATTTCAATTTGTGGCTGGTATTCATCGTTTCAGGATTGTGGCATGGTGCATCATGGAGCTTTATTCTTTGGGGGGCATATCATGGTTTTTTTCTTGTGATTGAAAGAGGCTTTATGTTAAAAGTATATCAAAAACTGGGCAAATTGACCAGTACTGCAATTGCTTTTCTGATAGTAGTTGTAGGTTGGGTTTTTTTCAGGGTCGAGAAAATTTCAGATGCTTTTATATATATATGTAGGATGTTCAGTTTTGAATTTAAGGAAAGCCATGTAGATATAGCAAATAATACGTTTTATACTTTGTTTCTTATAGCAGTTTTTTTTACATTTTTTACCTATTTCAAGCGGGGGCAAAGTATTCAAGATGCCATTTATGTAAAAGAGTACACAAATGCCCGTCACACTTTAATATGTGTAATGTGCATATTTCTGTTGGTGCTGTCAATGGGTTACATATCAGGTGCCGGATTTAATCCATTTTTATATTTCAGGTTTTAAATGAGAAATAAGATATCATATAAGGGTGCGCTGCTTGCTATAATAATGTGCATTCTGCTTCTTCCATTAATTCAAAGCAGATTTAAATTGATAAAGGTGAAGCCATTATTTGGCCTCGTGCAAGCAGAGTCAGATACTACATTCTCATGGCCGGCTTGGTTTTCAAGCCGTTTTCAATATAAGCGGGAAAAGTATTTAAATGATAGTTCCGGCCTGCGGGAGATTTATATCCGTATACATAACCAGATTGATTTTACGGTTTTCAAAAAGATTGATAACACTGGAATTATAAGCGGAAAAGATGGAACACTTTTTAGTATTGATTATGCAAAGGCATATGCTGGCAGTGATTATATTGGTATTGATGCAATTGTGGATAAGGTGAAGAAGTTAAGACACATTCAAGATATTCTGCAAACACGTAATAAAACGCTTATTGTTCTTTTGGCACCAGGTAAAGCAAGTTATGAACCCGAACTTTTACCTGATTTTTACAGGACCGGAAGAATAAATAATTATGTAGTCTTAACTAAAATAATAAAGGGATATGGGTTGAATTGTATTGATTTTAATGATTATTTTAGGAAACAGAGGAACAAAGCGAAATATCCTTTATATACCAAATATACTGCACACTGGAGTCGATATGGTGTGTGCCTGGCGGGCGATTCTATTGTAAAATATATAGAGCGTATAAGAAATATTGATATGGTTCATCCTGATATGAGTGTTATAAATGTGGGAGAAGCAGAAGGAGGAGAAGTGGAACTGGAGAACGAAATGAATTTGTTGTTTGATTTAAAACATGAAAAAGTGGGTATTCCAGTTATTAAGGATATCAAGGATTCTACAAAAGCTATGCCTAAACTGTTTTTTATAGGAGATAGTTATTTTTGGAATTTGGCAGTTTTTTTTAATTTCTGGAATGAATTTTCAAACCTGACATTTTGTTATTATGGTAGTGATATATACCGCAAAGGTGGAGAGGGTGTACTTCATAAAAGTGATATTAACTTAAAGGATGAAATTGATAAAGCAGATGTGATAATTCTGGAATCAACAGAGCTAAACTACGATAGAATAGGCTGGTGGTTTTCAGATGAAGTAGGCCAATTGCTTATTACAGACGGGCTTTCTAAATATTGGACAAGCCCTGAATACATTACCCTATTGCGCAATACAAAAGAAAATCTCAAATCTCAGCCACAAGCATTTAAGGATATTGTAATTAAAGCAAAAAATCGTAAAATTTCTGTTGATTCAATGCTTACCCTAGATGCTATATGGTGTATAGAGCATCAAGCTAATTAAAGTAGGTTTGGGAAATGTATTCTAACAAGGACTAATAATCAGTATTTTTGTTTTAACATTAAAGCATTTCAATGAATTATATCCTCTTTGATGATCCTTCGGTTAGGCGGCATTTGTTGCCTTTTACATTTACGCGCCCGGTTTGCGATTTGCGTGTGGGCATACTTACTATTCGTGAAAAGTGGGAGGGTGAGCTTTCCGGAAAAGTTTCTGTAAAGACGGAAGCGTATTTGGCAAAGAAATACCCTTTTCTGGCTTCAACCAAAGGAAACAACATTAGGATCAATGGCTCCGTATTACCGTCTTCGGTTTTGGTTAAAGCTATAAAAGGGCTGAAAGTAAATGATGCTTTATTTTCAGGTAATATACTCATAGCAGTAAATACTGGTAAACATATTCCTGAAAAATTACCTGCAAGGGGCAAACAATGGAATGGAGGCAAAGTAACAAGGCTTGAACATCTGTGGGATATTTTTACCAAAAACGGAGAAGCAATGGAAGACGATTATGTGCGGCTTACAAAAGGGAAGAGAACCGCTGCTGTTTCGTCAACAAACGTCCTTATAGGGAATAAGATTTTTGTAGAGAAGGGAGTTAAGTTAGAGTGCGCAATTATAAATTCCACATCGGGCCCGGTTTATATTGGTAAAAACGCAGAGGTAATGGAAGGGGCAATAATTAAAGGCCCATTTGCTTTAGGTGAAGGATCGGTGGTAAAGGCAGGTGCAAAAATATACGGACCGACAACTGTTGGACCGCAATGTAAAGTGGGTGGAGAGATAAGTAATTCTGTCTTTTTTGGTTTCTCAAATAAAGCGCATGATGGGTTCCTTGGGAACTCTGTAATTGGTGAATGGTGCAATTTAGGTGCCGATACAAATAATTCTAACCTGAAGAACAATTACTCTGCTGTAAGGCTTTGGGATTATGCTGAAGAAAAATCTATTTCAACCGGGCTTACATTTTGTGGCCTTATTATGGGCGATCATTCAAAATGTGGAATTAATACCATGTTTAATACGGGCACAGTGGTAGGAGTTGGCGCTAATATTTTTGGTGGTGGCTTCCCTCCTAAATTTATTCCATCATTTAGCTGGGGCGGCTCGGAAGGTTTTGAAACCTATGAATTAGATAAAGCATATGAAACTGCTGAGCGGGTTTTTGAGCGCAGGCATATGAAATTCGATAAAAAAGAGAAGGCTATATTGGCTAAGGTCTTTGTAAATACTGCTAAGTACCGTGAATGGTAAATTTACCATTCTTTATCCCTGTTCTTTTTACTGTTCTTTAACTTGTCATGGAAGCCATACGGGCAATGTTTGCAGCCATTCTGGCAGCAATAACCACGTTTTAAATGGTATGCCTCTGTAAATACCTTATACCCATCTTCATTAAAATAGAAGTCTACACCTTCTTTAAGATCTTTGCTAAATGGGTTTTCATTTCCTGTTTCCATGCCTGTATTCGTTTGTCTTGTAATACATAAAATATTGTATCGCAATTAACGTTATAGAGTACTAAATTACGCTTATTATTTCATGAAATCACTTACTACCCGCATGATATGGCTTACTGCTTTTAGCATAGCCATGGGTTTTTTAGAAACAGCAGTTGTGGTTTACTTGCGTAAACTATATTATCCGCATGGGTTTCAGTTTCCGCTGGTTCCCATTGATAATGATATAGCAATGGTGGAATTTTTAAGAGAGGCAGCTACCATTATAATGCTAGTTGGTATTGGCATTATAGCCGGAAAGAACACTTCGCAGAAATTTGCCATTTTCATTTATTGCTTTGCTGTGTGGGATATATTCTATTACGTCTTTCTAAAGCTTCTGCTGGGCTGGCCGGAATCATTATTTACCTGGGACATATTATTTATCATCCCGGTTCCCTGGGTGGGCCCGGTGCTTGCACCGTGTATAGTATCACTCACTTTAATAACCCTTACGGCCTCGGTTATTTATTTCCAGGAGAAAGGCTATCACGCCCACCTTAAAGTAAGAGAGTGGGTATTGTTTATAACGGGCAGCCTTGTTGTAATATTCTCCTTTATGCTCGACTATTTTAAGTACCTGGCTAACGATATTGTCAATTCTCATGTATGGACACTTTCAAGTAAGCAGGATATGTTTGCTGAAATTGCACATTATGTTCCGGCAAGTTATAATTGGTGGATGTTTGCAGCAGGTGAAATAATAATAATATCCGGAATAATATCACTTATCAGGCATGCCCTAAAACACAAAACAGAGGTCTAATGCCTATGTTTTGCAATAAAAATGTTTTCAAAAATTTATTTTCTGCCGATATACCAGCTAAGCCATGCACCACAAAGGCCCCATTCTACAAAGGTGTCTATTATCTCACCTTTTAAAAAGTGCCATGGGTAGTGAAGCCAGTTCCATTCAAGCATATATGAATTTAGGGCAACCACAAAGCCTATAATCATAACGGCCCACCAGCGCATAAAAAAAGTAGTTAGTTTTTCTCTGGCCATAACAAGTAGTATTACTACGCACATAACTGCAAATAAATCGACTAAGAGGCCTATAATAAACTGGCAGGGATCCATTGAAATTCCTTCTTTGTTATACATTATCATTGCAAATGGCTTACCTACATTATTTTTCATCATTTCCTCATGCTTTTTCATGGCTTCCTTATCAAACATTCCCACGTTCCGATTATCTACCATAGGCATCATATATTCACCTGTCTCAAGCGAACTACCGTTCAGCACTTTCATAATTGAATCTTGCTTTGGAGTGTACCTAAAGGAGTGAGTGTGGATTGGCAATGCGGTCCATGATATAGCCGACCAAAGGAAAATAATAAGCGTTCCTACAAGTGATGCGATGATAAATTTTTTCATGATTAGGATGTATTCAGTTTTATTAAGCTAAGTTAAGATAATTCGCAGAACAGCTTCTTTTATGATATTTGTACTCTATTGCAATTATAAACTAATATGAAAATAGCTATTGTAGGTTGTGGAAATATGGGGCTTGCCTACGCTCGTTCATTCCTGAAGTATAACCTTGTAACTAAGGATGAATTATTGCTTGTAGAGAAAAGTGATGTGCGAAAGGAGTCATTAGAAAAACTCTCAATTGCAAAAGTAGTATCGCATTTTGATGAAACTATCGGGACTTACGATATCATAATTCTGGCTGTTAAACCTCAAGATTTTTCTGGGATAAGCGAAGGGCTAAAGAAAGCTCTCACACCAAAAAATATAATATTGTCTATCATGGCAGGTATCCGCATTAAATTGCTTGAAGATACCCTTGGCCATAATGTAATAGTACGTGCTATGCCAAATTCACCTGCTCAATTGGGTATGGGTATAACAGCCTTTACTTCAGGTAAAGGTATTGTAATGGGACAATTAAGGAAGGTTGAAAATTTATTAGGTAGCACAGGCAGAACTGTTTTCCTGGAAGATGAAAATTTGCTCGATGCGGTTACTGCATTAAGTGGGAGCGGGCCTGCTTATTTCTTTTATATAGTTAAGAATATGATTGATGCTGGTGTAAAGATGGGAATAGAACCATCAGTATCAGCTATGCTTGTCAAACAAACCATGATTGGGTCCTATGAACTTATAAATAGTGCTTCACAGAATTTGGATGAGCTTATTGCTGCGGTTAAATC
>DATHOD010000075.1:0-6275 GCA_035485295.1 Bacteroidia bacterium | reverse complement strand
CGTTGGTTGCAATAAAATATCTGGTCCTCTCCAATCTTCGATGTGGTAGCTTCATGCTCCACCATTGCAGATTTATCATTTACCTCAATGTATGGGAATGTATGCGCACCGCAACGGTCACCCATCAAAAGTGAATCGCATTGTGAAAAATTTCTTGCTCCGGTAGCGCCCTTGTTGACTCTTACCAATCCACGGTAGCTGTTATTGCTCTTACCTGCCGATATACCTTTCGATATGATAGTACTCTTAGTATGTTTTCCTATATGGGTCATCTTGGTACCTGTATCAGCTTGCTGCATATTGTTGGTTACCGCTATCGAATAAAACTCTCCTACCGAATGGTCACCCTTCAAAATTACCGAAGGATATTTCCATGTGATAGCAGAGCCTGTTTCAACCTGCGTCCACGATATTTTCGAGTTGTTACCCAAACATATTCCACGCTTGGTAACGAAGTTGTAGATACCGCCTTTGCCTTCTTTATTGCCGGGGTACCAGTTCTGTACCGTTGAATATTTTACTTCTGCATCTTTCAACGCTACAATTTCTACCACTGCAGCATGCAATTGGTTTTCATCGCGCATAGGGGCGGTGCAGCCTTCAAGGTAGCTAACGTAAGCGCCTTCATCAGCAACTATAAGTGTACGTTCAAACTGTCCTGTACCGGCTGAGTTTATTCTGAAATAGGTAGAAAGCTCCATTGGGCAGCGCACACCTTTTGGTATGTAGCAGAAAGATCCATCGCTGAATACTGCTGCATTAAGTGCTGCAAAATAATTATCTCCCGGAGGAACAACCGAGCCCATATATTTCTTTACCAGGTCGGGATGTTCTTTCACTGCTTCACTGAATGAGCAGAAGATAATTCCCAGCTCTGAAAGTTTTTCCTTGAATGTGGTTTTTACTGAAACGCTATCGATTACCGCATCAACAGCTACACCACTAAGGCGCATCTGTTCTTGTAATGATATGCCCAGCTTATCGAATGTGCGTAATAATTCAGGGTCAACCTCATCGAGACTGTTCAATACCTTTTGCTTTTTAGGCGCAGCATAGTAGCTAATACTCTGGTAATCAATTTCAGGGTATCTAAGGTGTGCCCAATGTGGCTCCTTCATTGTCTGCCAGTGGCGGAAAGCTTTAAGCCTGTACTCCAGCATAAACTCAGGTTCACCTTTTTTAGCTGAAATAAAGCGCACCGTCTCCTCATTCAGGCCTGGAGGCAGAATGTCAGTATCAATATTGCTGGTAAAGCCATATTTATACTCACTTGAGGTAATTTCCTCCAATATTTTATCTGAGTTAGCCATTTTCTAAGTTAAGAGTTCGTAAAGTTTATAAAGTTCTTAAAGTTTGTAAAGGTTTGGAAGCTCATTACTTTATGAACTTTCAACTTTCCGCTTTATAAACTGTGTTACACGGCGAAACTGTCACCACAACTACAGGTACGGCTGGCGTTAGGGTTATTAAATGAAAAACCCTTTCCGTTAAGTCCACCACTGTAATCTAGCTCGGTACCCACAAGGTATAAAAAGCTTTTACGGTCAACCACAAGCTTAACTCCTTTATCTTCAAATACTTTGTCTTCCGGAGCCAGGTGATTATCAAATAGCATTTTATATGAAAGGCCCGAACAGCCGCCACTTTCTACGCCTACGCGCACGAAACTGTCAACCGGGGCATTTTGTTCCTTCATCAGGGTCGCCAGCTTCTCTTTTGCATTATCCGAAACTGTTATCATGATTTTGTTGTATAGATTAAGTCTACAAATTTACGAAAATTATGGGAATTTGGGGGTGATATAAGTAACAGATGATCTTATATTTTGAAAATAAAGTATTATTCTGGTAATCAGAGAGATGAAATACAAATTAATGCGTCTTGTTTTTAGGGTATTCTATCTTGAGATGATTACTTTCCTGAGAATCTGCTCATTCGGAGTTAAAATCATCTGGGTCAGCTTTCTAAAAGAGTTACTTTTTGATAGCTTTTTTTAGGTAGGTATTATGAATTAATGAGGATATGTTATACATGTAGTTCATGAGAGCTAATATTTCCTCAGGAGCTACTAAACCATAATCTGAGACACTGTATGTGGCTCCATCGGAATTTGTAAATGATATGGTTGACTCTCCCACGTCACTTTTTTGTTTGACGTACTCTCTATGTAAATTTGCCCATTCACAAGATTTCAAAAGGTAATTCAATTGATTAATGAAATGAACAGGAATAATCCCTGTGTATACCAATGTATCGTATTCCACTCCAAGCCATTTTTCTCCGTAACAAAAGGTATAATCTCCATTTGTAGAAATTTCTAAGGAAATATGAGGGTGAATTGAACTTGAAGGCTGGGTGACAAAACTTACTGTTTTGAACTTATTAGTGTACCCAATAACTGAAGCCAAAGGATAAAGTAAATTCCTATTTAAGGAGATGCTGTCTTTTAGTGAGGTAATGTAAATCGGATAGCGTTTTTCAGTACCATGTTTATTATCATAATAATGATAAAGACTATCCCCAGTTAACTGGAAATAATGAACTCCATAATCTACATCCTCTTCAATTCTAATACCTCCATCTTTATCAAATCCATCATAAGGGTGAAAAATTGCCCCAAGGCTCCCACAAAAAAAGGAATTCTTTTTAAAGATAATAATGTCGCCGCCATTTGACACCCATTCTCCTTGTAACAATTTAGAATCTACTTTTTGTGATGAAGAAGAGAATGGTAATACCAGAAAAAGGCACAATATTGCAATGGGAATACGCTCTATAAGTTTCACCGTGGTGGATTTATAACATAAAGATAAGTAAAATACCACCTATCTCAAATCCTCAGTATTCGATATTCAGAAATGGAGAATTAATTCTCAACTCTCCATTTTCAATTCTCAATTCTATTTAGTCACCATCACCTTCTTCACCACCTGGCCATCTGCATTGGAAATGTTTATGCAATATAAACCTTCGGCAAGTCCTGTAAGACTGATGTTATATGTACTTGCTTTAGCCGGAACTGTGACTTCATAAACCAGTTCACCCATTGCTGAGTATATGCGTACATTTTTTTCTTTATCCGATGCATCAAGGCCTGATAAGGTTACCTCATCTTTTGCAGGGTTAGGGAAAACAGTATAATCTATAGCCACAGGTTGTATTTCATCTATACCAACAGTTGCACCAACGGTAAAATTCTGACTAATAGAAGTACCAAAATCTGGCTGGAAGTTAACGATGGTTGTAGCGGGCGAGGCATTTTTGTTGAAAGAAATTGAGCCTGTTCCATCGCTGTTTGCAAAGAAAGAAAGCCCGTCTTCACCTGCATCATTTATTTGGAAATGGTAACATCCGTTAGGAAGATAAACGGTATCACGGTAAAGAGTACTGTTTGCAAAACCCGAGTCATGTCGTATTACATTACCAAGGTCATCTACCAGTGTATATGAGTTTTCCCATGCGGCTAAATTCGTGTGTAACTCTATAATAAAGCTTGATGGGTAGTTTGGTACAATGGTATATTTAGTCTGATAGGTATTGTTATCCGGGTTCAGGTCAGTTCCACCGTTAGGGTTGCTGATAGAAGCAACAAATGTGTAGTTTGATGAATTGGTAAGACTAACTGGAGGAAGGGATACTGTATCCGTCTGGTCAAAGAAAAGGCTACCCGTCCAGTGGAAGGTATTAGGCGTTGCTCCTTGTTGCCCATATGCAATGTCAAGACTTGTTAATGGAGTAGAACCTGAATTGCGAATTACCACTCTTGGGTTTCCGCATACAGGGTTGAACCTGTTGTAAGGGAAATAGTTGTTAGGTGAAAGAATATCTTCAATAGCTGCATCCAAACTAAAATTGATCGGTCCGTAGTAGACCATAGTGGCACCTACTATATAATAAGCACCTCCGCTACTGGTGTACGAATCCATAGCCATAAGTATAGTATCGGTTTTACCCGGAGTAATATAAGGACTAAGATCATCGAGGTATGGATTAACCAAAGAACCTGGACACCAGTTAGCACGGTTATATAACCATGTTCCTGCCTGGTGATAAAGTGCGTTCATACCGCAATCATCGCGCCATACAAGCGGAGTAAAATGTTCTTTGCCATTTACTTTTAAGTGCTGGTAATAACCGCAAAACTCTGCACAGTTATTCGAAGCATCTTCACCATGGCCAGTTTCCAGAACGCGCAGGCGCACTGCTGCAGCAGCACTGTCAATCTTAACAGCTGTAGGTGTTAAGTAATTTGAGATGGGGTCGCTTGGGTTTCCAAATGGGAATGATCCTGTCCACATATTCTGCACTTTGTATGCTTTATGTTCAGGCATTCCGGTTATCATTTCAAAATCACAGGTAGCAGAAAAACCATCTGACCATCCGTCGTAATATACATCTACCTTAACGGAATCATGCATCAGGGAAACAAAGTCGGTTATGTCAAACTGCATTGGGTAGGTCCATGTTTTAGCATAGTACCCTGCGTAAGGAGTAATAAGGCGGGCTATTTCGTAGGTAGCAATCGAATCAAAAACATTGTAATAATGATAGAACTTTACATACATGGTTGTATCTGCCGTTACCCAGATAGAATCAATTTTCTGCCCTGTGCTGCTGTAATAATAATTGTAGTAACCCGATTTCCACCAGTATAATGTATCGCTTGGAGTGGTAGGGTGAGTGCTGTCTTTATATTGTATAATAGTATAAACCAAGTTAGCTGTTGAATCAGTTGTGTGTGTTGCAGTATCGTATTTGGTAGTATAGGTAGTGTCCTTTTTTACAAGCAGGGTATCTACAGTTGAGCCATTAACAGTAAACGAAGAAGATTGTTGTAATGTTGAATCTTTTACATGAGTATCTTGATCAATATAAATGCGTACGGTATAATCCCATTGGCTGCATCCGCTAGATGGACAACCGATGGTAAAATTAAGGAACACCTTGCGGTATGAATTAGTATCGGGAGGAAATACTCCCCAGCCATAATAATCGCCGTGGCCGCCTAAATGGGTCGCCTTATGGCTCAATACGTGTATAGTATCGGCTTTTTGCGCCTGAACTGATGATGCAACTAAAAGCATCAGCATAAAAACGAGAGGATAAAAAATTTTCTTCATAGGGGGATTATTTAATCTAAAACGGTTTAGCACACTAAGAAAATAAAAAACCTTTTTTCAAAGATTTCATTCTTTTTTTAGTGTACTGTTGCAAAAATATATATTTTTGGGATATAGAATTGAGGATACGTAGTTTATTTTATCGATTTAGGTCTTAATAACCATTACAATTTGTAATACAGGATATATGTAAAGAAAAATGAAAAGATCATCACTTAAAGACATTGCGGAAGCATTAAATGTTTCGAAAACACTAGTTTCATTAGTACTTAATAATAAGGCGGACGAATGGGGAATCAGCGAAGAAACCCAAAAGAAGGTTCGCAAGAAAGCAGAAGAGCTTAATTACTATCCTAATCAAATGGCTCGTGGCTTGCGCACAGGCAAGTCAAACATTATTGGTTTGGTGGTAGCCGATATCTCTAATCCTTTCTATGCTAAAATTTCGCGCACAGTAGAATTTGAAGTGGCCCGTTTAGGTTATCATTTGTTGGTGTGTAGTTCTGATGAAGTAGAAGAAAAGGAAATAAAACTGATTGAACTTTTGCGAGACCGCCAAAGAGTGGAAGGCCTTATTATTGCTACTACTCAGCAGAACTCTGACAACTTTAATCAGTTAAAAAAGCAACAATACCCATTGGTGCTTATCGACCGTAAACTACCTGGCTTTAATTCAAATTATGTAGGTGTAGATAACCAGAAAGGTGCATACCAAATGGTGGAACATCTTATTAAATCTGGCAGGAAAAGAATTGGCTTGGTTAATGTATCGCCCGCCCACTTAAGTACTTTGAATGAACGCGTAGAAGGATATAAAGAAGCCTTGAAAAAGTATGGCATTAAGTTTAATAACGATTGGATTCAATCAGTGTCATACAATAATATTGAACAGGATACTGACAAGGCTCTTCAGAAATTGTTGACCTCTCCATTAAAAATGGATGCCATCTTTGCGGTTAACAACTATGTTGCTATCAACTGCTTACAGACTATCCACAGAATGCATTTAAGGATTCCGGAAGATGTTGCTATAACTTGTTTTGACGACCGTGATGGATTTAGTTTCTCTCACCCTCCGCTTACAGTTGTTGCACAACCGTTGGAAGAAATAGGATTGGAAGCTGTAAAGCTTTTAATGAAACAGATAGACGCAAA